>DATEQL010000706.1:0-5408 GCA_035272665.1 Allostellaceae bacterium | reverse complement strand
GGCGTGATGTTCGCGCTGGTTTCGCCGCTGATCATCAAGGAATTCGCTCTCGACATCCCGACCTACCGCTCCGGCCTGCAGATCGCATTGCTCGTCGGCATCACCGGACTGTACTTTTGGCCGTGGCTCGCCGACCGTTATGGGCGACGCACCTTGCTGGCGATCAACATCGCCTTGTTTTCCCTGCTGATGCCGGTCGTCGCACTGTCGCCAACCTTTGCCGTGTTCGTCGCCGGACGGTCCGTGGTGGGCTTTGCGCTGACCGGCGAATGGTCGCTCGGATCGATGCTGGTGGCGGAAACGTGGCCCGCCCGCTTGCGAGGGCGGGTGATCAGCATCAATCGCGCCACTTGGTGCTTGGGCGCCGCCTTGGCCGGAGCCATCACCGGCATCGCTGCCGCCAATTGGGGATGGCGTGTCGCAGTGATGGTGCCGGGGGTGATCGCGCTCTTGGCGATCTATGTTCGCGGGACCTGTCCGGAATCGCCGTATTGGGTGCGCGCACAGGATCGCAAGCGGCGCATCGCTGAGACCTTTTCAGCCGGCGGCAGAGTAAACGCGGTCGACCGGGCCTGGTATGCCAAGGCCGGCAGAGTGGGCATCAGGCAGGTGTTCATGCCGGACGTGCTGCCCGCGACCCTCGTCGCCCTCTTCGTCGCCTGCTCCAGCTGTTGCATCTTTGGCACCGTCGGTGGTTGGATGCCCTATTATCTGTCGACCGAAAAGCATTGGTCGACGCAGGAATACAGCGCTTTCTATGTGTGCTGGGGCATCGTCGGCTTCTTCGGCCTGTGGCTGGCGGGCTGGCTGGCCGACAGGATCGGTCGGCGCGTCGCTTTTATCGTGATGCTGATCCAGGGTGCCATTTTCATGACCCTGTGGGTCTCCACCGACAGCCATCTATTGCTGTGGGTATTCGGTCTGGCCTGGGCCTTCGGGTTTCTCGGTTTTTGGGGACCGAGCACGACCTTGACCGCCGAGGTGTTCCCGACCCGCATCCGCGGCGCCGCCAACGGCGTGGTATGGGCGATCGGCTATTTCGTCGGCTTTGTGCTGTGGCCGTTCGTCACGGTCGCGCTGCAGCAGTCGACGGGGTCGTTCGCGCTGGCGTTCTTGTGCATCCCCGTCTTGATGATCGCCATGGCGATCGGCGTGTGGCTGTCGGTGCCCGAACACGCCGGCAAGGAGCTCAATGCGATCATCGTGTGATGAGCTGGTGCTCAGACGCATTCACATGCTTCAATTCAATGACGCGTCTCCCTCCTTCGTCTTCCCGTGGGCCTTCAGCCCACGGACATGTTCCGTGGGGAAGGCCCGGACCCATCGCAGCCATGGGCACCCTTTCGCCGGTGTGACAGAGCTTTTTGATGGCAGCATTAGTCCGCCGTCGACCAATGAATCGTCTGAATAAGTCTGAACACTAGGCGTCACCCTTCTTGGGCTCGACGATTTCGAACATCGGATGGCGGTCGTCGAATAATGTAAAAAGCTCGAGGAATTTGCCGGCGTTCCCAGCGATCGAAACCTGTCCTGCCTCGATCGCTGCCGGGAAGCTGGTTCTCCCGATAAAGATCGCGTCGAGCATCGGGCGGCTGAGGCTCACTGCCGCATCCGCGTCTTTGGTCTCCTTGTTCGCGACGTAATTCAAGACGGAGTTTTCGAGGCTGAGCACGTAACTCTGTCGCGCGTCGGTGAAAATGCCAGTTCACCACGATCTTCTTTCCTGCCGCCTTCGACCCGCTCAGATGCACGGCGAGATAGTCGAAAATCTGCTCGACGGTGAGCGCCCGGACGATATCCGATGACAGCGGCGCACGCCCGGGAAGCTGCGGTACCCCATGGCGCAGCTCGTAGGCTCCGAAGAGATAGGCATTGCGCCAGGTGGCGGCCTCTGCGAGATAGCCGAGCTGCTCGAAGGCATTCGCCAGCAGATCGCGCGCCTCTGCGTTTTGCGGGTCGGCGAATACCGCATGGCTCATTACCTGGGCGACCCAGCGATATTCGCCACGCCGGAAGTCTTCGCGCGCCCGCGACAAAGCGGCCGCCGCACCCCCGATGTACTCGACGTATTTCCGGCCCGCAGCGACGGGGGGAAGCGGATCGAGATTTGCCGGATTGGCATCGTACCAGCTGAGGTAGCGCTGGTAGATCGCTTTCGCATTGTGCCGAATGTCGCCGTAATAGCCGCGAGCGTGCCATTGGCAGGCAATCGTCTCGGGCAGCTCCAGCTGCTCGGCGATCTGTGCTGCGGTGAGGCCCTGGTTCATCAGACGGACCGTCTGATCGTGGACGTATTTGTAGAGGTCGCGCTGTGTTTCGAGATAGCTTTTGACGCGCCCATTGCCCCAGACTGGCCAGTGATGCTGGCCGATCAGCACCTTCGCCCTCTCGCCACACAATTCCAATGCCTCGTTGAGGTACTTCGACCAGGCGTGAGCGTCGCGAACCACGGCACCGCGAAACGGCAGCAGATTGTGGAAACAATGGGTCGCGTTTTCCGCCATGTTCACGGTGTTGAATTCGGGGAGGATCATGTGGAACTCAGCGGGCGCTTCGCTCTCGGGCGCCATCTGAAACTCGATCCGCACGCCGTCGATGACGCGGCTCTCGCCGGTCGCCTTGATGAGGTCGGTCGGCGGGATCAGCCCGACCGACCCTGTCGGCATGGCCTTGCCGAGCCCGCAATCGATGTGACCTCTTTCACCTTTTGGCAAAAAATGGCCGAACTGGTATTGCGCGCGACGAAGCATCGCGTTTCCCGCAGTGACATTTTCCGCGACCGCATATTCCATGAATCGATCGGGGGCGATGACCGGGATTTTGCCGGACCGGACGTCATCCTCGCCAACCACGCCGTTGACGCCGCCCCAGTGATCCATGTGCGTATGAGTGTAGATGACCGCGACGATCGGCCGTCTGCGCGATGCTCGAAATAAAGGTTGAGTGCGGCTCTGGCGCCCTCCGCGGAGGTCAGCGTGTCGATCACGATCACGCCGGTACTCCCCTCGACGAGCGTCATATTGGCGATGTCGAAGCCTCTGACCTGGTAGATGCCACCAACGACCTCGAATAGTCCGTGATGGAGATTGAGGCGAGCCTGGCGCCACAGGCTCGGGTTGACGGTCGCAGGCGCCGGCGCGTCGCCCCGCAGAAAGTCGTAGGGCTTCAGGCTCCACACGACGCGCCCGTCGGGACGGGAGACGAGCGCGTCCGGGCGGGTTGCGATGAAGCCGCGAGACGCGTCGTCGAAGTCCAGTCGATCGGCGAACGGCAGGCGGTTCAGCACATCGGCATTGGTGGACCTCACAATCGGCTCGGCGTCTTTCGGCAACCGGGCATCCGTTTCGCTCATCGCTCTCACCTCTCTCGGATTATCGCCTGCGGGGCGAGCGTGGTATCTGGGCGGGTCTCGCCGCATGCCGGAGACGATATCCTTGGCGAACATTGTCCCTTGCCTCGGTCACGTTCAGGCCTGCATCGGCGTGGGGACTTTACCGCGTTTGCACGGCCGAGCGTGTTCTCCGTCGCTCCATCGTCGGGCCCTCGGCGCGCTCTCTCTCGCTTCATCAGCCTCCTCGGTGGCCTCGCGAGCAGCTATCGCGTTTTGCTTTGCCCCGAGGAAGACTGTGCTGGCTTCGCGGTCCGCGCGCTCGAGAAAGCTGAGCGCGAGATCCTGGTTGGTTCACCACCGGCTCCGGCCGCGGAGAACTCCGAGAATTTGAACCTGGTCTCATCCCCGGCGGTCGCGGCGGCCTACACGGGCCATTGGCGCCAGCGCCTTGCTGTCTCGGCCCGGTTACATAAGCAGACTTTCGGGCGCCCAAAGACCGTGCTGTACTCGTGAAACTTGCAAAGGTTCCGTGAATGACCTCGTCTGAACGTCTTTGCGCGCAACCCACGGAGGGTGACGCGCCTGCGCCCAATCTCAGCCGACTTGCCCGTGAATTTCGCTCGGGGCCTATGTCTGCCGGCGCGCGGTGGACCAGCCTACGCCGAGCAGGCAATAACCGCGCGAGCAGACAGGCAGGCGTTCAAGGGTTCATCGCGCCACGCTCCCCTAGGTGATGGATTGTTCGCCTAAGTTGGCTCTGCGTATTGGCGATCAGCTTAAAAGTGCGGCCAAGGCGGAACAGGATTGCCAGCAGCACCCCGATCTCGAAGTAGGTCATTAGCAGGCTAACTGTTTCAAAACTCATTTTTCCGCTCCCTGGCGCTCGGGTGGCCATCCGACCATTCCCCGATGCCACCAATCCAAACTAGCTGGAGCGGATTTTACTCAAATGTCCGTCAACCCACGGCCCCGGCCGGCGTCAAGAAGGCGTCCCTCGCGGTGGTTTCTTTGGCCCAGCGGCCGGGAAAGCTCCAGATCCGCGGGGCCCCTGTTATGCTACGGCTCATGGACAAGCGCGAAGACGCGCTAACGCTGCCGGCGCGGTATTACGCCAGAAAGCCGCCGGGGCTCGCCAGGCAGCCGAAGAGGTGACGATGGGAGCCGTCTAGGAGCGGCTGCAAGGCCTGACTCGCGATTTCGATCGGCTGGCCGACGCCGCTGACAGAGCTGAGAACACGACAGAAGCGCCCGCCGGGGTGATCCCGAGGCGACGATGAAACGCCCGCCAAAAACGCTCGCTTGCGTAAAGGCGGTGCAAGATGGGCGGCAGCGGGACCGCGGCCACCCCGCCGGCGAGATGGCGGGGGATCATCAGCTGCGCCATCGGGGTCAGGCTCGCCCCGGACGGCAATGGTGGCACCGACGTCACCAAGCGAAGCGACGCGGTTTCCGCCGATTTCAACGGCGAGGGTGCCTCCCCTGTTGTCCCCTGATAGACCGATTCGCTCCCCTGCACGGCGACGTCGGGCCCCCCCGTTCGTTCGAACCCAAACCGGCTTTAAGTATCTAATCCAGATGGCTTTATCGAGGGTGATCCTAGCAAATTTCAGCCCCGGATCGATGATTCACCCTGTTGTTGGCGCTTCTACAGGGGTCGGGGTACTCGCGTCCGGTCCCGGGCGATCGGGCTTCACCCCGCGGCGCGCGACTCGCGCGCCTTCGCAGCGGTTTTCGGGGACGCATTCGCCTCGGCCTCGGCGGTGACCTCGACCTCCACCGTCATGCCGAGATTATCGGAGGGAAAGCCGGTCCAAGTGCCGGAGATCGGCACCGCTTGGCGGGGATCGCGTGCGACGGCGACACGGATCAGATCGTGATTGCCGACGATGCCGTTGGTCGGATCGAACTCGATCCAGCCGGCGCCCGGCAGGTACACCTCGAGCCAAGCATGGGTCGCTCCGCCGCCGATTCGCTCGCTGCGTCTGTCTTCGGGGACATAAAGATAGCCGCTTACAAAGCGCGCCGCGAGCCCGAGCGAGCGCACCGCCTCCATCATCAGCACCGCGAAATCGCGGCA
>DATEQL010000705.1:0-10541 GCA_035272665.1 Allostellaceae bacterium | reverse complement strand
CGCATCTTTCTTACTTCGAGTTCTTGCTTGAGGTTCAACACCGGGCGCACGTGCAGGCAGCCGACCGAGGCGTGGGCGTACCAAGTGCCGTAGGTGCCGTGCTTTTCGAAGATGCGGGTCAGGCGCTCGGTGTAGTCAGCGAGGTCCTCGAGGCGCACCGCGCAATCCTCGAGAAAGGAGATCGGCTTGCCGTCGCCCTTCATTGACATCATGATGTTGAGGCCCTGCGCGCGCACCCCCCAGACCGCTTGCTGGAAGGCGGGGTCGATCGCCTCGACGACGGCGCCGGGGAAGCCGAGATCGCCCATCAGTGCGACCAGCGCCTTCAGGCGCCGCAGATTTTCCGGCGGGTCGTCGCCGGAAAATTCGCTCAGCAGGATCGCGGCGGGCTCGCCCTCGACGAAGCGGTCGACGACGGCGCGAAACATCGGGATGTCGCGCGACAGTTCGATCATCGTGCGGTCGATCAGCTCGACCGCGCTGGGACCAAGCTCGACGATCCGCCGGGTCGCGGCCATCGCGCCGTAAAAGCTCGGGAAATGACAAACGCCGAGAACCCGGTGCGTCGGGATCGGCTGCAGCCCGAGCTCGATCTCGTTGAAGAACGCCAGCGTGCCTTCGGAACCGACCAGCAGGCGAGCCATATTGTGCCCACCATCGCTGATACTGTCGATGTTGTAGCCGCCGACCCGCCGCAGAACTTTCGGAAAGCAGCGCTCGATCTCGTCGGCCTCACGCCGATGCAACGCGCGCATATGGTGGATCAGTTCGCGATACCGCTCGGGCATCGCAGCGTCGTCGAAGTTCCCGGGAACCTCGCCGAACCACGCTGCGGTGCCGTCCGCGAGCAGCGCGTCGATGCCGCGCACATTGTGCACCATGTTGCCGTAGCGCAGCGAGCGCGAGCCGCAACTGTTGTTCGCCGTCATGCCGCCGATCGTCGCGCGGCTCGCCGTCGACGGGTCGACCGGGAAGAACAGCCCGTCTTTGCGCAGCAGCCGATTGAGCCTATCGAGGACCACCCCGGGCTCGACCCGCGCGCGGCGCC
Source organism: Allostellaceae bacterium (assembly GCA_035272665.1). Taxonomy (GTDB): domain Bacteria; phylum Pseudomonadota; class Alphaproteobacteria; order ATCC43930; family CGMCC-115725; genus AP-15. The sequence goes on along the minus strand of DATEQL010000705.1, from coordinate 9,493 downwards.
CCTCGACATCGACCGCGATCACCCGGTCGAGATGTTTGCTGCAGTCGATGACGAGCGCCCGCGCCACGGTCTGCCCGCACTGCGAGGTGCCGCCGCCGCGCGGCAACACCGGCACCCCTTCCTCGCGAGCTATCGCGATCGCCGTTACGGCATCTTCGCGGCTCCTCGGCACTACGACCCCCAACGGCTCGATCTGGTAGATCGACGCGTCGGTGGAGTAGCGCCCCCGGCTGAACGCATCGAACAGCACCTCGCTGCGCGTCTCGCGGCGCAGCCGATCTTCGAGGCGCGATCCGACGGGGTTATCGAGCGGCATGAGGTTGTCCCGGGGCCGACGCGGTCAGAGGTGGATGGACCCCGGACGCATAGGCCATCAATCAGTCACTCGAGACAAGACCGCTTTTCGCTGGCAATTGCGTCAATGATCGATCGGCAACCGCTGGCGCATACGCCACCGTAGCGAATGTCAGGGGTCGTGCCCCAAGGCTCACGGGATGCCGGCAATGCCACAGAGCCGTGGTCGCTGAGGAGCTTACCGGATTCGCGGATTACTCTCGCCTTGTCTACACTTCGGGATTTGGCCGATAGTGGCTTGCTCGTTCCGCACTCGGTCTTGTCAGAATGTTGGCGGCGCGTCTCTTCAAGCGGATCATCACCGTCGGCCGGCTCTGCATCGTCGATGCCGGCGGACGGTCCCACACCTTCGCGGGGTCGCCGGGGGCGAGCGTCGCAATCCGGCTCAACGACCCGGCATTGCACTGGAAGCTCCTCGTCCGGCCGCGCCTTTACCTAGCCGAAGCTTTGGTCGATGGAACGCTGACGATCGAGGAAGGCGGCCTGTACGATTTGCTAGACCTGCTCGCAGTCAATCTCGATCGCTTGCCCGAAGGATTGCTTGGGCATCTCTTGAACGGCTCCGTTACTGCGTTGCGTCGCCTGCATCAATACAATCCGGTCTCGCGCGCCCGGCAGAACGTCGCCCACCACTACGACTTGTCGAACCAGCTTTACGAGCTATTCCTCGATCAGGACCTTCAGTATTCCTGCGCTTACTTCCGTGATCTCACCGACGACCTCGACAGCGCTCAGCTCAACAAGAAGCGCCACATTGCGGCCAAGCTGCTGATCCGGCCAGGACAACGGGTGCTCGACATCGGCTCGGGCTGGGGTGGTCTCGCGCTCTACCTAGCGGGCGAATGCGGCGCCGACGTGACTGGTCTCACCCTCTCGGTTGAGCAACACAAAGTGGCAGTGCACCGCGCCGCGACAGCAGGGCTTTCCGATCGCGTCAGATTCTACCTGCGCGATTACCGCGAGGAACTTGGGCATTACGACCGAATCGTTTCGATCGGCATGTTCGAACATGTCGGTATCAATCATTACGATACGTTCTTCACCCGGGTGAAGTCGTTGCTGGCGCCGGACGGGGTTGCGCTGTTGCATTCGATCGGCCGCATAGACGGGCCGGGCTCGACCCACCCTTGGATCCGCAAATATATCTTTCCCGGCGGCTACATTCCGGCGCTCTCGGAAGTGGTCCCGGCGGTCGAACGGTCGAGACTGTGGGTCACCGACATCGAGATCCTGCGCCTGCATTATGCCGAGACGCTGAAATCCTGGCGGTGTCGATTCGAGCGGAATCGCGACCGGCTGCGTTCGATCTACGACGAACGCTTCTGCCGGATGTGGGAGATGTACCTGGTCGGCTCGGAGGTCGTGTTCCGGCGGAGCGGGTGCATGGTCTTTCAGATGCAGCTCGCAAAGGCGATCGATTCGGTGCCGATGACGCGGGACTACATGCTGGACTGGGAACGCGAGCACGGCGCCGCTTCCGATCGGTCCCCGAGCTATCAACCCGCCGAGAGCTTAGATATCGCCGCCGACGGTTAAACTAGGCAGATCGCTCGGGGATAACTTTCATCCCCGACATCCACAAGGTGTGAATTTTATTCCGCGCGGAGCCGCGTGCTCGACGATGCTAATTTGCGACCGCATGGAAACGAGCATGACTTCTCGGGTTACGCCGCTGCGCGAACCCGACCCAGAACCCATTCGGATCCCGCCGTACAACACCGACGCCGAGCAAGCGCTTCTCGGCGCGATGTTGATCAACAACGCGGCCTACCTTAGGGTTTCCGAGTTCCTCCAAACCGAGCATTTCGGCAATGCCGTACACGGCCGAATCTTCGCCGCAATCGGGAAGCTGATCGAGCGCGGCCAGATTGCCAACCCGGTGACGCTCAAGAACCTGTTCGATCAGGACGGAGCACTGACCGAGATCGGCGGAGCACAATACTTGGCGCGGTTGGCCAGCGCGGCGGTTACGATCATCAACTCCGAAGACTACGGCCATACAATTTATGATCTATACCTGCGGCGCGAGCTGATCACCGTCGGCGAGGACGTCGTCAACGACGCCTTCCGCCAGGATCTCGACGACCCGGCGCGCGAGCAGATCGAGCGCGCGGAAAAGAGGCTGTTTGATCTTGCCACCGCGGACGGGACGGAAGGCGGGTTTCGCCCCTTCGGAGCGGCGCTGACGAACGCCATCAGCAACGCCGAGGCAGCATTCAAGAAGAGCGGTAAGACGGTCGGCGTGGCTACCGGGTTCGTTGATCTCGACCAGAAGCTCGGCGGACTCCACCCGTCCGATCTCGTGATCCTCGCTGGAAGGCCGTCGATGGGAAAGACGGCGCTCGCCACCAATATCGCTTTCAACGCGGCGAAATTGTACAAGCCGTCACGCGCTTCCGACGGCCGCATCATCGTCGAAGACGGAGCGGTGGTCGGCTTTTTTTCTCTTGAGATGTCGGCGGAGCAGCTTGCCACCCGCATCCTGGCCGAGGAGTCAGGCGTCTCCTCGGACCGGATCCGGCGGGGCGATGTGAGTCACGAGGATTTCGACAAATTTGTCAGAGCAAGCCAGCAACTCGCTGCGCTGCGGCTCTTCATCGACGACACGCCGGCCCTGACGGTGTCTGCGCTGCGCACCCGCGCGAGGCGTCTGATGCGCCAGCAAGGGCTGGGGCTGATCGTCGTCGACTACCTGCAGCTCCTTCGTCCCTCGAACCAGGTTCGGGTCATCGAAAACCGAGTCCAGGAGGTGTCCGACATCACTCGCGGGCTGAAAGCGCTGGCAAAGGAACTCAATGTCCCTGTGCTCGCGCTGTCTCAGCTGTCACGCGCCGTCGAGCAGCGCGAAGACAAGCGACCGATGCTCGGCGACCTGCGCGAATCGGGTTCGATCGAGCAGGATGCCGACGTCGTCATGTTTATCTTCCGCGAGGAATACTATAAGTCGCGGGAGCCGATCCGCGGCTCGGATGAAACCGACGACAAATTCAACAAGCGTTACGAGAACTGGCAAGAGGAATTCCGGAAAGTTCACGGCATAGGTGAGATTATCGTGGCGAAGCAACGGCACGGCCCGATCGGAACAGTCAAGCTTCGGTTCGACGCGCAAACGACGAAGTTCGAAGACTTTGCCGCACCCGATCATTTGCCGATTGTGCGCTGATCGGTCCATGAGGGTGAGCATGGCGACGGATCTGGCTATTCGCGCGAGTGCCGTCCTGGAAATCGATCTCGCTGGCATCGTCGCGAATTGGCGGCTGTTGGCGGCGCGGGTGGAACCCGCCGGCTGCACTGCGGTCGTCAAGGCAGACGCCTACGGTTTGGGAGCACGAGAAGTGTCCGCCGCCCTTGCCGCGGCGGGCTGCAGGCTCTTTTTTGTCGCCACGCTCGACGAGGCGATCGCGCTCCGCCTCGTACTTCCCGCGTCATGCGAGATCGCGGTTCTGGACGGCCCCTTGTCCGGATCGGCAGAGGAGTTCGTTTCCTATCAGCTCGTGCCCGTCCTGAACGAGCCTGGGCAGATCGCCGAATGGGCAGGGATCGCCCGCCGGCACGGCGGGCTGCCGGCGATATTGCATGTCGACACCGGGATGGCGCGTCTCGGCCTGAGTGTGCGTGAGTTCGAAAGGCTCGCCGACAAGCTTTCGCAGCAAAGTGCGACCCGCTGGCGGGCGCTCATCAGCCATCTCGCCTGCGCCGATCTCCCGGCGCATCCACTGAACGAAATCCAACTCGGGCGTTTCGTTTCCGCGCGTAGGCACTTCGGCGACCTGCCTGCGAGCCTGGCCGCGTCGTCCGGAATCTTTCTCCACCGCAGGTTTCACTTCGACTTCGTCCGTCCGGGCGCCGCGCTCTATGGCATCAACCCGCAGCCCGGTGCCCCCAACCCGATGCGCCAGATCGTTCGGCTGAAGGCAAGAATCGTGCAGGTTCGCGAGGTTGACCGGGGTGAATCGGTTGGCTACGGTGCCGCGCACGTAATGGAGCACCCGGGCCGCCTCGCTACTGTCGCGGTCGGCTATGCGGACGGTTGGCTCCGGTCGCTGAGCCATCGCGGTTCGGGCCGCCTCGGCGACACGCGGCTTCCCCTTCTTGGTCGAGTTTCCATGGATCTCGTCGTCTTCGACGTCTCGGCCGTCGACCCTTCGCTTGCGCGGCCAGGCGGCTTCGTCGAGCTATTGGACGAAGACTACGGCGTCGACGCGGCAGCGGCCGATGCCGGAACGATCGGCTACGAGATCCTGACCGCCCTTAGCCGACGCTGCCATAGGGTATATCGCGGCGCGCCGACCCAATGCTGAGGTTTCTCGCCGCGATCGGCGCGGTTTTCCTTGGCTTTCTCGCGGCCACTGGGCGGCTTGTGACGTTCGCCGGTCTGGCGCTCGCGACCGTTCTGACACCGCCGTATTATTTCCGGGCGCTTCTGCGTGAGACGATTAATATCGGCTACTTTTCGCTACCGGTCGTCGGTTTGACCGCGCTCTTCACCGGGATGGTGCTGGCGCTCCAATCCTACACCGGCTTCAGCCGGTTCTCCGCCGAGGGGGCGGTCGCGACCGTCGTCGTGCTGTCGATGACGCGCGAGCTCGGACCGGTGATCTCCGCACTGATGGTCGCCGGTCGGGTCGGTGCGGCAATAGCCGCCGAGATCGGGACGATGCGTGTCACCGATCAGATCGATGCCCTGACGACGTTGTCGACCGATCCGCTGCGCTATCTCGTGCTGCCCCGCCTGATCGCCGGCTTTCTCAGCCTGCCGATCCTGGTTCTGGTCGCCGACATCATCGGCGTCTTCGGCGGGTACTTCGTCGCTATTTACAGATTTGGGTTCAATCCGGAGGCCTATCTAAATCGTACTCAGCAATATCTAGAGATGAGCGATGTTGTTTCGGGTCTAGTGAAAGCGGCCGTGTTCGGCTTCATCGTAGCGTTGATGGGCTGCTACCATGGCTATTACTCGCGCGGTGGGGCGCAAGGGGTGGGTCACGCGACGACCCACGCCGTGGTCTCGGCCTCGGTCATGATTCTTGTCTTCGATTACGTGATTACGGCAGCCTTCTTCGGACGATGACCGACGCCGTGGTACCAAAAATTTCCGTGCGCGGATTGTGCAAGTCTTTTGGCCGTAACCGCGTGCTCGACGGTATCGACATCGACTGCGCAACCGGCGAGAGCATCGTCATCATCGGCGGCTCTGGAACCGGCAAATCAGTGCTGGTGAAATGCATTCTTGGCCTGCTCCATCCGGAGGCGGGATCGATCCGCATCGACGGCGTCGAAACGGTGGGACTGCGGCGCGCTGCTCGCGAGCGTCTGATGCAGAAATTCGGCATGCTGTTTCAAGGCAGTGCTCTGTTCGACTCGCTGCGTGTATGGGAGAATGTCGCATTCGGACTGGTCCAAGGTCGCGGCATGGAGCGGCAGGCCGCAAAGAAAGTCGCGCTCGCGAAACTCGCGGCGGTCGGGCTCGGACCCGAGGTTAGCGAGTTGCGGCCGGCCGAGCTCTCTGGCGGCATGCAAAAGCGGGTCGCGCTGGCGCGCGCGATTGCGGCCGAGCCTGAGATTATTTTTTTTGACGAGCCGACCACCGGGCTCGACCCGATCATGGCCGATGTGATCAACGATCTGATCGTGAAATGCGTGCGCGAAGTGGGCACCACGGCGGTTTCGATCACCCACGACATGGTCAGCGCGCGCAAGATTGCCGATCGGATCGCGATGCTGCACGGGGGCCACATCGTCTGGCACGGTTTGACGGCTGAGATCGATCATTCGGGCGATCTGTTCGTCGACCAGTTCATCAACGGCCGCGCCGAGGGGCCGATCCAGATGCAGATCCGTGCGCTATGACGATCCTCCCTCGAGCGCGGCGGGAGTGAAGCGATGGCGCGGCAGCAGGCTCGTTATGCTTGCCAGCAGTGTGGGGCCGTGCACGCCAAGTGGACCGGCCGTTGCGACGGCTGCGGCGCCTGGAACAGCCTGATCGAGGAAATGCCGCGCGAGGAGCTGCCGAGTGGGCTCGCCAAGCGGGGACACGACCGCCGCGGCGGCCGCTCGCTCGGTTTTGTCGGCCTGATCGGGCCGAGCATGCTGCCGCCGCGCCGAGAAACCGGCATCGCCGAGCTCGATCGCGTCTGCGGCGGCGGGTTCGTGCCCGGCTCGGCGATCCTGGTCGGCGGCGATCCCGGAATCGGCAAGTCGACATTGCTGCTCCAGGCAGCGGCTGCGGTCGCGCCGCCTATCGAGGAGGGTCCAGGGAAGCTCAAAGCGCCGCCCGGCACCGCAGCCTATATCACCGGGGAGGAAGCGATCGATCAGGTTCGCCTACGCGCCGAGCGTCTCGGTGTCGCCGCTAGCCCCATGCTGCTCGCCGCGGCGAGCAATGTCCGGGACATAATCGCGTCGCTCGATCGGGAGGACGCTCCGGATCTGGTCGTCGTCGATTCGATCCAAACAATGTATCTCGACACTCTGGACAGTGCGCCTGGTACCGTCAGTCAGGTCCGCGCTGCGGCGCAGGAGCTGATCCGATTGGCGAAGCGGCGTGGTTTCGTCTTGGTCCTCGTCGGCCACGTGACGAAGGAAGGCGTCATCGCCGGGCCCCGCGTCCTTGAGCACATGGTCGATACCGTGCTCTATTTCGAGGGCGAACGCGGCCATCAATTCCGTATCTTGCGCGCGGTCAAGAACCGCTTTGGCGCCACCGACGAGATCGGCGTCTTCGAGATGAGCGATCGTGGCCTCGTCGAGGTTCCGAATCCCTCGGCGTTGTTTCTCGCCGGACGTCCGGCTACCGGAACGGAGGTGGCCGGAGCGGTGAGCGCCGGACAGATCAGCGGCTCTGCGGTATTCGCTGGCATGGAAGGCACCCGGCCGGTGCTGGTCGAGGTCCAGGCGTTGGTCGCCCCGGCCGTGCTCGGCACGCCGCGGCGGGCGGTCGTCGGGTGGGATGGAACGCGGCTGGCCATGATCACCGCCGTGCTCGATGCGCGCTGCGGTCTATCGCTCGGCGCCAACGACATCTATCTCAACATCGCTGGCGGGCTGCGGATCGTCGAACCGGCGGCCGACCTCGCCGTTGCCGCGGCCCTCGTCTCGGCCCTGACCGAGACGCCAGTACCCGGCGACACTGTCGTGTTCGGCGAGATCGCCCTCTCGGGCGATGTTCGCCAGGTCGGTCATACCGAGGCGCGTCTCAAAGAGGCCGCCAAGCTCGGTTTCGTGCAAGCCTGGATGCCGATCCCCCGAGGTAGGCGTCGGCAAGCAGCTGTCGGGGCGGAGCTCGAGACGTCGCCGGTCGGCCATCTGAGCGAGCTCGTCGAGCGCCTCACGCCCAAGCGCTCGCCACTCGGCCCGCTGCCGCGACAACGACGCATCGGGGTGGCGTCGTGAACGCTCTCGATCTCGCCGTTCTCGGGGTGATTGCGCTTTCGGCGGTCTTTGCATTCGCGCGCGGTTTCGTGCGCGAAACGCTTTCGATCGTCGCCTGGGTCGGCGCCGCGCTGATCACCCTCTATGGGTTCAATCAAGTTTACGGGGTCGTCATCCGGTTCGTTACCACGCCGTTGCTGGCCGATCTCGTCGCCGGGGCCGGCCTCGCCGTGATCAGCCTGATCGGACTGACAATCCTGACCGGCTACCTCGCGCGTTTTGTGCACTCGACCGCCCTCTCGCCGATCGATCGAACGCTCGGGTTGATTTTCGGCTTGGCGCGTGGCGCGGTCCTCGTCTCGCTCGCCTATCTTCTGCTCGATGTAAGCCTGCCGCAGAACGATCGGCCGGTCTGGGTCAGGCAGGCAAAGAGCGAACCGTTTCTCACCCAGGGGGCGGATATCTTGCGCAGCGTGCTCCCCGAATCGCTGCAGGTGAAGAGTGCCGCCGCGGCCGACGACACGCAGCGCGCGCTGGAGCGGGCAAGGGACGCTGAGAAAGCGATGCGCGCGCTTTCGAGTCCCGCCGCGCCGTTGCTGTCGAAGCCCGGTCAAGAACAGACTCCGGCCTACAAGCCCGGCGACCGACGTGACATGGACCGGCTCATCGAAAATGCTCGATAGCGGGGCTCGCCCGTGGTCTCCCACTCGCATTCAAGGCGCGGAGTCACCATTTTTTAGGGATCGAGACGAGGATCGCGGATGCCGATGACCGATCCTTTCGACGCGGATCACTTCCACGAGGAGTGCGGCGTCTTCGGGGTGTATGGCCACCCCGACGCGGCAGCGCTGACGGCACTCGGCCTGCATGCGCTGCAACATCGGGGCCAGGAGGCGACCGGCATCGTCGCCTATGACGGCGAGCAATTCAGCGCCCACCGCGGGATGGGCCATGTCAGCGATAATTTCAGCTCCAAGGAGGTGATCGGGCGGCTGCGCGGCAGTGCCGCCATCGGCCATGTCCGCTACGCAACCACCGGCGAGGTCGCGCTGCGCAACGTCCAGCCGCTCTTTGCCGATTTCGAGTTCGGCGGGCTCGCCATCTGCCACAACGGCAATCTGACCAACTCATACCAGGTGCGCCGCCAGCTGGTGCGTCGCGGCAGCCTGTTCCAATCGACGAGCGATACCGAAGTCATTGTCCACTTGATCGCAACGAGCCTCAAGGAGACCGTCGTCGACCGGCTGATTGACGCGCTGCGGCAGGTCCAGGGAGCCTTTTCGTTAGTGGCGCTCTCGCAGGACGAGATTATCGGGGTGCGCGATCCGCTCGGCGTGCGGCCGCTGGTTCTGGGCCGGCTCGCCGACGCCTGGATCCTTGCGTCGGAAACCTGCGCGCTCGACATCATCGGCGGCGAGTTCGTGCGCGATGTGGCAGCGGGCGAGATCGTCATCATCGGCGCGCGCGGGGTGAAGAGCCTGCTGCCGTTCGATCGGTGCGCCAGCCGGTTCTGCGTCTTCGAGCACATTTATTTCGCCCGTCCCGACAGCGTCGTCGAAGGCAGGAGCGTCTACGAGGCGCGCAAACGCATCGGCCGGGAGCTTGCCCGAGAGAGTCCTGTCGACGCGGACATTGTCGTCCCAGTCCCCGATTCGGGTGTGCCGGCCGCACTCGGCTATGCCCAGGAATCAGGGCTACCTTTCGAGCTCGGGATCATCCGCAATCATTACGTCGGCCGGACCTTCATCGAGCCGACCGACCAGATCCG
>DATEQL010000704.1:0-3696 GCA_035272665.1 Allostellaceae bacterium | reverse complement strand
AGGCGCGACTTGTATTCGACATCGACCTCCTTGCCGCGCATGTAGCGGTCAAGATATTGGCGGATCTCGGGATTGGCGAGATCCCTCTCGCTCGGCTGCATGATGATGCCGGAGGCGCAGATCTCGCGCATCAGCTCGACCATGCGGCCGGAGACCTGCGTGAACCAGATGTGGAGGTCACGCGCCGGCCCCAATGTCCACTGGCCGGTCGCGGTCGGGCCGGCCTGGTGCTCGACCCCCTCCATCGCGTGCCGCCAGACCTCGCAATAGGTCGCCATCTCGCCGAGCTTGGCGGCGACCTCGCGATATTCGATGACGCCGATCGCCTCGGCCACCATCGTCGCAACTGCAGTCATCAGGCGCATACGCACCTCGACGCGACACAGATTTGACCAGCCGAGAAAGTTGAAATTGACGCGGCCGCCGTCGGCACCGAGCATCTTCACCATCGGTGTCGCATCGTAGAGCATGAAGAGCCGGTCCCACGGGATCAGCACGCGGTCGAAGAACAGCATGCAGTCCTGCTCGTCGAGCATCTGCAGCGGATGACCCCATGAGCCGAACCAGCGCGATACCGGCTCGCGCGCCAGGATCTTGAGACCGGGGCTATCGATGGGAATAGAGAAGGCGAGGACGCATTTCGGATTGCTGCGCCGCGCGAAGGTCGCCGACAGCGACACATAGCATTCGTGGCTGTGCGGTGCCGCTGTCGAGAGCTGCTTGCCGCCGGTGACGATGACCCCGTCCTGGGTCTCTTCGACGACATGCAGTGCCACTTCCTCGTCCTCGGCGACGGTCCGCTGCTCGTTCTGCGGCTGGGTGCTGCGGTCGACCTGCGGATCGCCCAGCGCATGGGTCAAAAACAGGTCATGGCTCATGCAGTATCGGTAATAGTTCTCGATGTTCTCACCGAAGTCGCATCTCGGGTGCTTGACCGCGCTGAACGCGTCTTTCAGGTGCAGCGCGGAAATAATGTAAGGCGCCAGGATGTCGGGGCTGCGACCGAGCTGGCCCCAACTGAGCTCGTTCCACAGCTCGCTGTTGCGGCGCTTGCGCTTGAGGTCCTCGGCCGAGCGCGGCAACAGCCAGCTCACACTGATATGGCGCCCGGTTGCCGGGTCGATGCAGGTCATCTCGTCGCGGTACTGCTCGCTGTTCTGCAGATCGTAGATCCGCGCCAGTTCGGCGATCATGTCCTTGAAGGCCGGATGCGTCGTGACGTCGTCGACCCGCGCGCCGTCGATCCACACCTCGCGGCCGTCACGGAGGCTCTCGATATAGCGGCGGCCGGTCATCGGCCCGAGCGCCTCGCTGGCGGGTCTGATCGTCTCGGCGAATACGGCTGCCATCTCTGCGCTAACCTTTTTGCCTATCGCGAAGCGTGGAGTGTATCAGCCCCGAGGGGTCAACGAGGTAAAGATTCAAGCTCTTCCTACGATCCATCGTCGTGGCCGGACTTGATCCACAGCTGTCCGGTTCACAATTTCGCTGCAATCGGGGTGGGTCGATGTGACATGTTGGAACACCTCTAGTCGTCATGGCCGGACTTGATCCGGCCATCCACGCCCTCGCCACCTACCGGATCGGCGCCAGGAAGGCGTGGATCACCGGGTCAAGCCCGGTGATGACGACCTTCAATAGGGACAATCGGCGGCGCCACAACGGATAGCCGTGGACTTGATCCGGCCATCCACGTGCCTGACGCTGGCTCCGTCGAGCAGAAGCAAGGGCGTGGATGGACCGGGACAAGCCCGGCCATGACGACCTTCCGGCGCTCTGCTATCGTCACTTATGGGCCGGGAATTGTTTCGGGTCGCCGTCGTCGGCTGCGGCGTCGGCCGCAACCACATTGCGCAAGGCTATCGCCGGCACCCCGAAGGGTTTCGCGTCCAGGCGCTGTGCGACATCGACGCGGCGCGGCTCGCGGCCGTCGCCGACGAATTTGCGGTTCCGCGGCGCACCACGGTGTTCGACGATGTATTGCGGATCGACGACATCGACATCGTCGACATCTGCACGCCGGCGAGGCTTCACTTCGGACAGATCCTTGGCGCACTGTCGGCCGGCAAGGAGGTCGTCTGCGAGAAGCCGCTGGTCGGCTCGCTCGCCGAGATCGACCGGCTGATCGCGGCCGAGAAAGCGGCGGCCGGGCGCGTGATGCCGATCTTTCAGTACCGCTTTGGCAACGGAGTGCAAAAGGCCAAGCGGATCATCGAGTTGGGGATCGCCGGTAAGCCCTATCTCGCCACCGTCGAGACGGCCTGGAAACGAACACCGGAATATTACGAGGCGCCGTGGCGCGGGCGATGGGAGACCGAGCGCGGCGGCGTGTTGCTGATGCACGCGATCCATACCCATGACCTGACGACGTGGCTGATGGGCCCGGTCGCCAGCGTGTTCGGGCACACGGCGACGCGGGTCAATCCGATCGAGGTCGAGGACTGCGCCGTCGCGAGCCTGGTGATGCGAAGCGGGGCGCTGGTCTCGCTGGCCTCCACCCTCGGCTCGCAGCGCGAGATCAGCCGCCTGCGCCTGTGCTTCGAGCATGTGACGTTGGAGAGCACGCACGCCCCCTACTCGCCGGGCGACGACCCGTGGGAAATCGTCCCCGCTTCGCCCGAGGCCGAGCTGCAGATCGCCGAGGCACTGGCCGATTACCGCCCCGTGCCGTCGCGATATGAAGGCCAGCTCGCCGCCTACCACGCGGCGCTGACGACCGGGGGCCCGTTGCCGGTCACCCTCGCCGATGCCCGATCTTCGCTGGAGCTGATCACCGCACTTTACCATTCAGCGGCCACCGGCACCGCCGTGCCTCTGCCGATCGCCGCGGACCACCCGAGCTACAACGGCTGGGGAGACTGATCCGCACCCGCCGCGCAATCGCGGGCTCCGAAGGCATCCGCCTCGGCTATCGGCGCACTAGCCGAACCGGAAAGTGGGCCGTAACGACCCACTTTCCCGGCGAATTGAGTAACCATCTTCTGGCATACCCCGTCGGAGAGAATCCCTGTTATGCGATCACGACCAATACGCAGGCGCTACGTCGCACCGTCCCCCTCCCGACACGGCTTTGCACGGCAATCGCTTCCTGACCGATAATCGGGTTTTCCACTGATCCGAGAGGAGCTTCAATCCCGACCGAGCCCCGCTGCTTCGGCGATGACCTCGATCGCTTGCGGCTGCTTCGAACGGATGGTGAGGCCGGTGAGGCCGCAATCCACCCAAGCGCGATAGCGCTCCTTGATCCGCGCGGGCGGGCCGACAAGCGACTTGCGGTCGACCCAGTCGTCGGGCACCGCCGCGGCGGCCTCGTCCTTATGCCCGGCGAGGTAGAGCTCCTGGATGCGCTCTGCCGCTTCCCCGTAGCCGCGGCGCACCATCATGTCCTTGTGAAAATTCTTGTCGCGATGGCCCATGCCGCCGACATAGAGCGCCACTTCCGGCTTCAACGCCGCGAGTGCGGCCTTGACGTGGTCGTTGACCGCGACGTGCACCGTGCCCTGGATCGCGAAATTCGCGAGGCTCTTGCCGTCGCCGGCGCGGCGGAACCCTTCCTCGAGCCACGGCAGGTATTCGGGCAGCGAGCCCGGCACAAAGCCGTTCGGCAGCCAGCCATCGGCGATCTCCGCCGTCAGCTTGACCATCGCCTCGGTGCCGGTGCCGAGATAGATCGGGATGTCGGGGTTCATGTGCAGG
>DATEQL010000703.1:0-4606 GCA_035272665.1 Allostellaceae bacterium | reverse complement strand
CTATTGAGAAGAATCTTCGCGGGCGCGGCACCAGCGCCAGAGGATGCCAATTCCGCTTTCAACACGCCCAAGCTCATCGCCGGTACGGCAACCGCCTACGTGCCGTAAGACAACCGTTGTGGTCCAAGGTCGGCTCAGCGGCAATCAGCGGACATTCGGAGCGTTGGGTGCGAACGGGTCAGTTCGTTAAGGGTTTTCGGACGCCTGCCATACTCAGGCGCGAGGGGATGCACGGAGGCAGGCGTCGGAAAAGCCTCGAAGGAGGAAACCGCGGGGTCGTTTGCGCCGGCGGTGGTGTCGGCTATGGGGATTTAATGCGAGGCGTTGACTCGTCTGGTCGTTTTCGAAGGGGAACGCTGGGTGAATGAGCGGCGCGAGGGTGATTTTGGTTGGTGTGGTGCCGCGCTGTGGCGCTGAAGGATTTGCGTTTTGCGGCGGAAGGCGGCGCTGACGATTGCCGTCGGCTGAGCGTCGGCGTTACCGGCGAGATATTCGGTGTCGGACAGGCGCAGCGATGGGAGGAGGCGACAGGATCTCTTGGTCATGAGCTGTCGAGTCCGATAGACGGGAGGGGCCACAGCCGAGGTTGGCAGCCGGGTTCGAAAGTCTCGATGATGATCATACGCCCGCCGCAGCAAGGACAGGTGTTCCACTCGTCGTGCTCGTCTGCGTGCCCGCCTTCGGTGCCGTCGCTGTGGGGGCTCGACGAGGCTGGGTCGGGCATGCCAAGGAACTGGCGGGCCAATGCGATGCTGCTGGTCCGATTGCCGCTGGCCAAGAAGCCATAGTGACGGATGCGATGAAACCCGTCGGGCAGCACATGGATCAGGAAGCGGCGGATGAACTCGTCGACGTCGAGCGTCATCAGCTTGTAGCGCGCATCGGCCTTGGCCCGGTAATCCTTCCACCTGAAGGTCACTTGCTCGCAGTCGAAGGCGACGAGCCGGCTGTTGGCGATGGCGATCCGGTGCGTGTAACGGGACAGGTAGGCGAGCACAGCGTCGGGTCCGCCAAAGGGCCGCTTGGCATAGACCACCCTTGCGACAGGAGAAGTCCTGGAAAGGAGAATGGATGTAGCCTGAAACCTTTCGAAGTGATCCAGAGGGTTCGACGCCCTCCCGGTAGAGGCGCAGCCCGCCGGCCGGAAGCGAGTCTTGCATGGGTGGCGGTAACGTCGCTCGTGAAGCGTAGACAGCGGATGCTGAAGCCCTGTGTTAGCCTCGAGATTATGTGCCCGCTGAGGCCTTCGGTTTGGGTTGACCGGGGGCAGCACCGACAAGATCGCCAAGGCGAGATCTTGCCGGCTCGGCCGGGGTCTTGGAGCAGGGCAAAGGCATGGGATGGATCGCCAGGAAACCTGTGAGATCCCGCACGCGCCCATGGGTGCGCCATGCCGGGTATTGGAACGCCGGCTGACCAAATGTTCCGGGCCTGACGAGCCTCCTCCGGGCTTGTCAGGAGCGCTACGGCGAACACGAACACCGGAGGCGCGCGTGGGGCCTGGAACCGAAACCATAAGGGGCCGGGTTCGCGCGGGCGGGAAGTCGTAGCGCCCTCATAGTACTGATGAAGACGGGGAACCGGGCTCGCCGGGACCCGATCGAGGGAAGGGGGGCGTCACTGAGTAGAGAGCCGTTGACCTGAAACATGGGAGGGGACCCTGGACCCCACGAACCTGTCCACGCACCGACAACGGATAGCCAATTCGGCGAGAACGAAACGAGGGACGGCGCTGTGCTCGCTCCACCACGTCATCGATCTGGATTGGATGATGGAGGCTTACCGGCTGACCCGCAAAGACGGTGCTCCCGGCATCGACGGCGTCACGGCGGCGGACTACGAAGTGAACCTGAAGGCCAATCTTCTGGACCTCCTGGAGCGCATCAGGTCTGGCCGCTACCGCGCGCCGCCGGTTCGCCGCGCGTACATTCCAAAAGCGGACGGCTCGCAAAGAAAACTCGGCATTCCAACGTTCGAAGACAAGGTGGCGCAACGCGCCGTGACAATGGTGCTGGAGAGGGTCTACGAACAGGACTTCTTGCCCTGCTCGTATGGCTTCCGGCCAGGCCGCTCGGCTCACCAGGCGCTCCGCACGCTGCAGAACGTACTCTGGGCCAAACGCCTTTATTGGGTGCTCGATATCGATATACGCAAGTACTTCGATTCGATTCCGCACTCTCACCTTCGAACGTTCCTCGACCGACGAGTCACGGATGGTGTCATCCGCAGGATGATCGATAAATGGCTGAAGGCCGGAGCCGTCGAAGACGGTCTCCTACGCCGCACGACCGAGGGCTCCCCGCAAGGGGGCGTGATCTCACCCTGCCTCTCCAACGTCTTCCTGCACCACGTGCTGGACGAATGGTTTGAGAACGAGGTGCGGCCGCGTCTCAGAGGGGAATGCACCCTTGTCCGCTTCGCCGACGACGCGGTCATGGCGTTCGACAATATCGTCGACGCCCAACGCGTCCTGGAGGTGCTGGGCAAGCGTCTTGCTCGCTTTGGGCTCACGCTCCACCCGGACAAGACACGTATCGTCGATTTCCGCCCACAGGGGAGGGACGGCGCTCGCCACCCCGCGACGGATGGGACCACCTTCGACTTCCTCGGCCTGACCCATGTCTGGGGACGGTCGCGGAACGGCAAGAACATGGTCCAGCAGGTAACGGCCAAAAGCCGCTTTGCCCGCGCGGTGGCCGCGGTGAACGACTGGTGTCGGGAACACCGCCACTGGTCCCTCCGCGACCAGCATCGTCACCTATCCTCCATGATGCGGGGCCACTTCGCCTACTACGGCGTTGGCGGCAACATTCGGCGGTTACGCTGGTTCGCCAATCAGGTCGGGCGGATCTGGCGAAAGTGGTTGTCTCGGCGAGATCGACAGGGCTGGCTCCGATGGGACAGCTTCAACGAACTCCTGAGACGCCACCCGCTGCCTCCCGTCCGGATCATCCACGGTTACGCCGCCGCGAGCGAACCTCTCTCGTGAAGAACCGGATGCGGGAAATCCGCACGTCCGGGTCTGTGAGGGATGGGGGCGGCGACGTCCCCATCTACTCGGCACTCGATCTTGCGCAGTGCGGCGAGGCGCGCTTGGAAGGCTGCCGGCTCGGCGAGGGCGGCTTGGTCGGCGAAGAACTGCAGCCGCCCGGCGTGGTAGGCGGCGGTCAGCCTTTCCAGGAACAGGCGTCGGAAGAGGCGGGAGAGCACCCGAACGGACAAAAAGAAGCCGGGTCGGCGGACAATCCAGCGCTGGCCATCGAGCGAGAAGCCGCCGCCGGGGACGATGATATGGGCGTGCGGATGGTGGGTGAGCGCCGATCCCCAGGTGTGCAGCACGGCGGTGAGCCCGATGCGGGCGCCGAGGTGCTTGGGGTCGGCCGCGATGGTGATCAAGGTCTCGGCGGCGGTTTTGAGCAACAGGTCATAGACGACGGTCTTGTTCTGATAGGCGATGTCGGCGATCGGCCCCGGCAGGGTGAAGACGACGTGGAAATACGGCACCGGCAACAGTTCGGCCTGGCGGTCGGCCAGCCATTCCTTGGCCGCGGCGGCCTGGCACTTTGGACAGTGCCGGTTGCCGCAAGAGTTGTAAGAGATGCGCAGGTGGGCGCAGGCCTCGCAACGTTCGACATGCCCGCCCAACGCCGCCGTTCGGCAGCGCTCGATCGCCGACATGACCTTGAGTTGGCCGAGGCTCACGTGGCCGGCATGGGACGCACGCCAAGCCGGCCCGCGGTGCCGGAAGATGTCCGCCACCTCGACCGCCGGCCGTGACAACGGCCGCGCGTCAGCCGGGCATCTTCCGCAGGAAGTCGAGCGGGCTGGTCACCTGGCCGATCGTGTGGATCGCGACGCGGGTGTAGAGCGCCGTCGTGTCGAGTTTCTTATGTCCCAATAAAACCTGGATGATCCGAATATCGGTCTTCTGCTCCAAGAGATGGGTGGCGAAGCAGTGCCGCAGCGTATGAACGCCGACACGCTTGGTGATGCCGGCACGCCCCGCTGCCAGGCGAACGATCCGATGCAGCTGGCGCGCACTCGTATGCCGCCCGCGGTAGCCGGGAAACAACCAGGGCTGACCGGCAGACATCCAGCCCTTCTTGCGCGCAACGCGCCACCATTCGTGCAATATCTCGAGCAGGATGGGCGAGAGAATGACGTACCGATCCTTCTTGCCCCCCGCTTTCGCGAGGGCAGGCTCTTGCCCTGCTCGACCCGGATGACCATCCGGTCACGATCGATGTCGGTGAGCTTGAGCGATACGACCTCCGAGGCTCGCAGGCCGGTGGCATACGCCAGGCTCAAGAGCGCCTTGTGCTTGATGTTGATCGCCGAGGCGAGCAGCCGACCGACCTCTTCCTGGCTCAGAACGACGGGCAGGCGGCGGGGCTCGCGGGTCGCTCCTCGGCAAGATCGTGGCGTTTCAGCGTGACCTTGAAGAAGAACCGCAAGGCAGTGGCAGCGACGTTGGCGGTCCCTACCGTCGTCCCGATCGACGCCAGGCACAACTGATAGCGACCGACATCCTCGGTCGTAGCCTTGTCGGCAGACCGGCCCAGAAAATCGGCAAACTTTTTGCCGTGGCGGATATATTGGTACTGAG
>DATEQL010000702.1:0-9126 GCA_035272665.1 Allostellaceae bacterium | reverse complement strand
CGCTTGACCGCCACTGCCTCGTTCTCCAAGTTTACTCGCGGAACGAGAATCGATGCACATTGTTGACGTTTGAAGGAGAGGGTGGCCCGCCCGGTTCATCCCGACAAGGACATAGAGGCTGCCGTGAGCTTCGCCGAGGCTAAGGGTTGGCGGTATGTCTCATCGAGCGGACACGCATGGGGGCGTCTCTTTTGCCCCGGCGGTCAGTAGGGAGATTGCAAGCGTTCCGTGTGGTCTACACCGCAGAACGCGTTCGCACACGCTCGCGACATCCGCCGGAGAGTGAGCGCGTGCCCTCATCAAAAGAGTGCTCCATGAACTATGCCTTCACGCTGGAAGTGTCGGGGATCGACGCCGGACGAGAAAATTACGAGGACGCGCTCTACCAAGCGGGATGCGAAGACGCGTTGATCGCGGTGGTTAACGACACGATGTTTCTGGATTCTCACAGAGACGGATTGTCGTTTGAAGATGCCGTGAAATCTGCATCACGCGATGTTGAGCGTGCAGGAGGAAAGGTAGTCAGGGTCGTACCGACCCCGGATTAGCTCGACTAACAGACCCA
This sequence comes from Allostellaceae bacterium, assembly GCA_035272665.1. Taxonomy (GTDB): domain Bacteria; phylum Pseudomonadota; class Alphaproteobacteria; order ATCC43930; family CGMCC-115725; genus AP-15. Next base: position 8,561 of record DATEQL010000702.1, on the reverse strand, counting down.
GCGGCGCGCCTTACTAAAGATCTGCGCGCCGCTGGCCGGACGGCAAATAGCCGGAAACGGACCGGTGATGCTCGGCGTCCGGATCGGTGCTGATTGCGGAGCGCGCCGTGCGCGAGCAATATGGCCGGCTCCGTCCCAGCGTCGTGCTGATCGAGGACAAGGCCTCGGGCACCCAGTTGATCCAGGAGCTGATCCGGGACGGCATGTACGCCGTCACCGCTATTAGCCGCAAACCGACAAGGTCATGCGCTCTCGGCGTTACCAAAGGCAACGCCTGTCGCGTCAGGCGACGCTTTGCTTCGCCGAGAGCATGCACGCGCAGGCTGCAATGATCGAGAACGGCTTCGTCCACCTGCCCGACGCAGCACCGTGGCTCGCCCCGTATCTGCACGAACCTGCTCCTTCTGAACGTCGGACCCGACGGCACGGTCGAGATGTCAGAGGCCGAGTCCTTCCTGCGGGCGGGGTGGGTCAGGATCGACACCGATGGCTCGGAGCAATGAAAAAGTGGTTCTTTCCGACGATCGCGGCACAGTAATCAATGCAAGCGAGCGCGGCTTCGGCTCGACGACATTACCTTATACGCTCACGTTTTTCTCGTAGACCCGCTCCGATTTAGAGTATGGCGTCCATTATCATTCCCATCTTACAGAATTATTCCACGATCCTTCGAAGAGCTTTAAACGGGTTTTGCGAGTCGAGAAAGTTCAGAAAATGGTGTCGGAAAATTTTACAACTGAAATTACGAATGAATCTGCCTAGATGTATGGAAAATAACGAAAATCTGGTGATTTGGACGGGTTTACGAGCGAGAAGGCTCGGAAATGGTGTCGGAAAATTTTACACTCCCCCGAATTCATCGGTAGAGTCTTTCTATTTTTCAATTAGTTACGAACGTGGCCCACAATTTGCACGACTTAGTGTAGCGTGACCCGATCGCGTCAACCACACGTTCGGGGCAAATAAGACAGGAAAGGTTAAGGGTCATGAATCTGCGGTTTCGGGCGCGGTTGGCGGCTACGACCGCCGCCGTCGTTCTCGCGGGTCTGTTCTCGGCGGCTCTGGAGCAGCCCGCGTCAGCCAATCCCATCACTCAGGGTGGCTCGAGCGTCGCTCCGGACGTGTACACGGCATCGCCAGGTACGCTTCTCACATCAGAGGGTTTTAACGAATCAGCGGAGCACTATTCCTACACAGTCTATATTTACACGGCGACGGCCATGGACGCGGCCACGGGAGCGGGCGAATGCATCGGCTGTCTTAATTACATCGTCACGCTTGAAGCTGATGCGGGAGCCGATATAACTACAGTCGAGCTCTCTGATTTTGCGGGAGGCAACCCGCTAGATGCCGGCTACAACACCAAACTCGGAAATGGAACGGCTAGCGATCCGACATCCGTACAAGAGTTATTGAACGGAACCGTCGAATTTACCTTTTCGACGGCTATGGGGACCACCACCCAACAATCTTCACAATTTCTGGAGGTTGAGACAGACATAACCAGCCACACTACCGGCAATGTGTGTACAGCAAATAGCGGCGGCACAACGACCTGCGGCGCCGGGTATGCACCTGATCCTCCCGCGGTGCCGGAGCCTGCCTCGCTCGCGCTGCTGGGCACGGCACTCGTGGGATTTCGTTGGTTCACTCGCCGCCATCGGACGCCCACCGGCCTTCTTTAAACCCAACGAAGCGCCGTCGATCGTCCTTGTCGTAGGGGCCTGCCGGGGTGCCATTCAAAACCGAACTCCCTGAGCATGCTCCGGATGTCCGCATTTCTGGAAAGCGCCGTGCGTCTCGTTCCGCGCTGCGGGCGGGATGGGTGAGGGTGGACGCTGGCGGCGTGAAGCCTGGCGGCGTGAAGCAATGAAAAAGAGGTTCCATCCGACGATCGCGGCACAGTAATCAACCCCAGCGAGTACCGCTTTCCGCTTGACGCCCTTGCCATGTGCGCTCACGTTTTTCTCGTAGACCTGCTCCAGTTTAGAGCGGGGTGTCGTGGCAGCTGGCAGACGATCATCTCCTGGTGAAACGCCCGCTCTGATCGAGCCGGTCCAGGTGGCTCCGTCCGAAATCGAGGGCGTAGGTGCGCGTAGATGCGAGCGGACGGCACCGGATGGCCGAAAGGCGGTGCGGCTCGAGCCGCTGTTTCGCCCAGAGCGCGGTGTCGGAGGGGACACACAATAGCGAACAGTGTAACAGCGATTACGGAAAATTCACGCCGTTTCAGGCGGGAGAACAGGCCGGGGCCGGCGCTACCGCTTTCTTGAGGCTTGGGGCTTACGCGCTGGTTTCTTAAGTGCCTCTAGAAGAAAACCGTCAAGCCGGGCTTGGATTGCCTGCGCCCAAAGGGCGATTACATACCGCCCCCATGCGCTGCTGCACCTCGCCCGGCACATTATAGTCACGCATGACGGTGCGGCTGTCGCGCAGGCCGCACGCCTCTCGCTGCACGACGAACATCCAGAGCGCGTGGCCGGCCTCCATGACCAGGGTACGCCGTGCCTGCTGCGCTGACGCCGGCGCGCTCGCGCGCGGATGGGCCGCATCGAACTCCGCAGCTTGGCGACGGCCGCTTCCAGCGCTCGCCCCATCCGCCCGAGCGCAGCGGCCTGCTCCTGGACGATCTCATAGTCAAGAACGTCGAGGGGAGTGCGATGAAGGCGAAAATCGCGGGACATGGGTTATGCATAGCGCCGCACGGGTCGCAGGCGCAACATTTGTTGGCTTGCAGATTGCGGGGTAACCGTCCGTGACGGCCGTGGCGCGGAGAGTGCTCGAAAAATCTAATGAGCGCCTCATTGATGAAACATCATTGCCCAGCGTCGCGCTATTGCAACACGGGTCCAACGCCAATAGCGTGGCCCGATGATCGAGCCCTCCCGACACGTCCCGCTGCGTACGCCGCCGTGGAGCGCGTTCGAGGCGTCCGCGGCCATCGAGGAAATCGTCGCGGATGCGGCCGCGCACTTCGACGCCGAGCGCTTCTGGCCCGCGCACCCTCGCGAGGATGGGAGGCCAGACGGGATGGCGAACCTCTATTTCGGTGCCGCCGGAGTGATGTGGGGGCTCGACTACCTCGCGCGCTCGGGCGCGACGCGCACGCGCCTCGACTTCCGCCCCGTGCTGCCGCGGTTACTCGAGGCCAGCACCGCCGAGTTCGCTCCCGGGCAGTACTCGGCGCACGGCGCCTTCCTGCTAGGCGATCTGGGCGCCGCGCTCGTCGCCATGCGGACCGGACCGTCGGCCGATGTCGCCGACCTCGTGCACGAGCGCTGCGAGAGAAACTCCGCGCTGCCGATCCGTGAGCTGATGTGGGGTCTGCCGGGCTCGATGCTGGCTAGCGTCCACATGCACGCCATGACCGGCGAGCCTCGCTGGCGGCACGTGTTCACGGCGCAAGCTGGGCGCTTGCTTGATGACCTCGAGGACACAGCCCTCGGACCTTTGTGGAACCAAGACCTCTACGGCAGTGTGCTGCCCTGGCTCGGGCCAGTGCACGGGTACGCCGGTAACATGATCCCGCTCCTCCGCGGCTGGGAATGGCTCACCCGCTCCCAGCGAGCACGGGTCGCAGACGTCGTGCCCCGCACGCTGGCCGCGACCGCTTGCCGCTCCGACACCGGCGCGACCTGGCGCGCAATTGCAACGCGGTCGGAGCCGCCGAGCCTCTGTCAGCACTGCCACGGCGCACCCGGTATCGTTACGACATTCTCCGACGCGCCTTTCGGGTCGCCCGAATTCGATGCGCTGCTGGTCGAGGGCGGCACGTTCACCTGGGCCGCAGGGCCTCTTGCCAAGGGGTCGAATCTTTGCCACGGCACCGGCGGCAACGGATACGCGTTCCTCAAGCTTCATCGTCGGACGGGCGATCCGATTTGGCTGGAGCATGCCCGCGCCTTCGCCATGACGGCGATCGCCCAGTGCCGCGACGCACGCGCCGAGCTCAGGAGGGGCCGCTTCTCGCTGTGGACAGGCGACGTCGGACTCGCGATCTACCTCTGGGACTGCATCACCGCGGAGCCGCGCTTCCCGACCGTTGATGTGTTATGACGCGGTGCATACAGCGGGCTAGCCTAAGGCTGAAGGTGTGAGCGTCACCGACCGCAGGCGCATATCTGGAGCAACCAACACCCTCCTCGCCCTTTTCGTACACCCCAACAGCGGCGCGAAAGCGGACATCGCCGGACTTCGCATGTGCGCCAATTCGAGACCTGAGCACCGGAGGCAATGCATGAAGAGCACCTCGTCAGCGCGAGCGATCAGCGACGGCGGCACTGCGAAATCCTGACGGGCGATTCTCTGCTCAATCGCTGAAGAGTATTTCCGCGACCTGATGCGCCCGGATGCGTGGGCCGGGAACGCCCGGATTATTGGTCAGGACGATGATCGTGCGCTGGGTATCGAGAAAACGGATGATGTAGTTGTAGTAGGCGACGAGGCTGCCCCCATGCGCGACGTGGCGCAGACCAGGAAAGACATTCGTGAACCAGCCGAAGCCATAGCCAAGTGGTGTACCGTCGTTGGTCGTGCCGGAGGTAAAGGCCTGCTCCAGCGCGGCTTTTGGGACGAGGCGTTCGGTATTCAAAGCCTGATCCCAGAGAAACAGATCATCGAGCGTGGAGAAAAGACCACCGTCGCCTGCTGTCAGCAGTGGGTAATCCCAGCGCTGGAACTGACCCTTTTCATTCCAATAGCCCTGCGCCAACTTGTGACGCGCGGGACGGGATGCATCGTAGACGACGGTATGCTTCATGCCGAGCGGATCGAAAACATTGGCTTTCAGGAAGTCGGCGAAGGATTGACCGGAGACAATCGCTACGATCCAGCCAATCCCGTTTTCTTCAAAGATCAGGGCCACTTTTCTTGTTTGCGGGAGCAAACCCGGCGGGCATTCTGCACGGCCGTTCAATCTCCGGAGGGTCGATGAGGACCGGTGCCGAATACCGCGAGGCCCTGCACGACGGGCGAAGGATCTGGGTCATCGGCGAAGGCCTGATCGAAGACGTCACCGTGCATCCCGCCACCCGCGCGGTGGTGGACGAATATGTCGCCTGGTACGATCGCCACCTCGATCCCGAATGGCAGGAGGTCGTCCTGACCCCACCGGAGGCGAGCGGTCACCGGTTGCCCTGGGGTTATGTCGTGCCAAAGAGTGCGGCGGATCTCGGCCGGATGGGGCGGTGCTTCTCGAAGACGACCTTTCTCAGCGCCGGCAACCTGACGCATACGCCGGCCTATGGCCAGTTGATTGCGCTCGGCGTTCTGTCCGCGACCCAGGAGGCCAATGTCTCCCCGAAACAGATCGGCGATGCGGCCGCCTATCGCGAGCTGATCGCCGGCACCGGGCGATTCCTGACCTTCTCGGCCGGTGCGGCGACGATCGGCTATCGCCTGCGCGAGGATCCCGGCGAGCGGGCCGCACTCAAGATCGTCCGCGAAACCGATGCGGGTCTGGTACTCAGCGGCAAGGTCGGCATGCATACGAGCCCGGCCTATGCCGAGGATGTCTATGTCGGCGCGTTTTCGGGTGTCGACATCGACGGGCACCGCGCCACCTTCATCGTGCCGGTCGCCGCACCGGGCGTTACGGTGATTTGCCGAAAGATCTCCGCCCGCGAGACGAACCCGTTCACCGCACCGCTCAGCAGCCGCTACGACGAGCTCGACGGGCAGATGTGGCTCGACGACGTTTTCATCCCCTGGGAGCGCGTCTTCCTGCTGGAGCAATCGCCCGAGCCGATCGCGCGCTGGCTGTTCTGGCATCAGCTCTATTGCTGGCTGTCGAAAGGCGAGTTCACCTTGGGGCTGGCGCTGGCCTGCACGCACGCGATGGGGCTCGCGGCGCACGAGCCGACGATCGACTACCTGATCGATCTGATCGTCGAGGTGCAGACCGTGCGGAGCTGCCAGGTCGCCGCCGAGCTCGACCCGGAATTCACCTCCGAGGGCTATTGCTATCCCAACCACCGCCACGTCGCGGCAGGCAGTATCGCGATGCTGAAGGCGCGGCCGCGGATGTCGGAGATCCTGCGGATCCTGCCCGGCTCGTCGCTGGTCGTGGCCCCGTCCAACCGGGATCTCGACGCACCCGAAGTCGCGGCTGGGCTCGAAGAATCGTTCAGCGGCGGCGGCTATTCCGCGCGGCAGCGCTCGGCCCTCTTACAGATGGCCTGGGACCACGTATCCTCGGCGCTGGACGGCCGTGAATCGGCGTTCGAATTGCATGCCAATGGCGGCATGCCCGCTTGGCGCGGCCGTCTGCGCCGCAGCTTCGACCGCTACAACGAGCTGGCGAACGCTGTTTTGAGTCAGCTCGATGTGGCGATGCCCGAGATCGATCTGGATACAATTCGCGCCGCGCCGATCGCACCGCGGCGGCCGGCCGGTCACCCCTCCAGGTGACCGCCCACTCAGGCAAATCGCCGCTCCGCAGGTCGCGTCGAGAGAGGCGTCTGGTCCGCCGCGATCAACCCGGCCATCAGCCGGCGGAACTGGTTGAGGGCACCGTCGGTCGAGAGCACCATCATCCGGCGCTCGGGGGTCCGCTCGACGACCCGCTGTTGGGCTTCGATCATTGCCTTGTCTTCGGCAAACGCCTTTTCGAAGACGGCGATCTGGTCCCGCGACTGCTCCTCGGTTGCGTAACTGCGGCTGAGACAGCCGGAGTAATAATAGACCGTCTGCCGCTCGGAGATCGGCGTCACCGCCTGCGAGGTCAGCGAGCGCCACATCGGCTCGGACGACGGCGCACCCATGTCGCATGCCGCAGCCGTGCCCGGCGGGTGCGATTGCGTGGCAAGCAGGAAGACGCCCGGAACCAGATAATCGTAGGAGGCCCACATATCGGTGCGGGCCTCGGGGGGCAGGCCGAGATAAGAGGGCGCCGGGTTGTTGACGACCCAGCGCGCGATGCGCAGGCCGCGCTCGATCGGCGTGATTTTCGGGCGACTTTCGCCCCAGCTCATGCTGTTTCGGCCGAGGGTCTTCTCGTGCACGTAGCTGAGGTGGGTCAGATCGAGGAGATTGTCGTTGATCAGCTCGTAATTGGCCTCGTAGGCGAGTTGGCCCGTCTGCATGAACCAATCGGGATCATCGTGTTTGAGAGCGGAGGGGATCAGCGCCGGGTCAGCGAGTGCAGGATCGCCCATCCACAGCCAGACCCAGCAATCCTGCTCGACCACCGGGTAGCTGCGGACCACGGCGGTGCTCGGGATCAGATCTTGGCCCGGAACCTCGACGCACTTGCCCGAAGGCGCGAATTTCAGCCCATGATACATGCAGCGCAGATCGTTGCCCTCGATGCGCCCGCGCGACAGGGGCGCCAGCCGGTGGCAGCACCGATCTTCCAGCGCCACGACACCGCCATCAGCCTGGCGGTAAAGCACGATCGGCTCACCCAACATCGTGCGCGACACCAGACTGTCGGCGGCGATATGGTGGCTCCAGCCAGCGACATACCAGCAGTTGCGTAAGAACATCATCGATCCTCCCGATCTCGGGAAGACTACGATTTTGCCGATCGCGCATCTAGGAGTCTCGTCATGATAAAGTTCGGTGTCGGCCAGCCCGTGACCCGGCTCGAGGACGCGAGGCTGCTCAAAGGCAAAGGCCGATATCAGGACGACGCCAACCTGCCCGGGCAGCTCCATGCGGTATTCCTGCGGTCGCCGCACGCGCATGCCACGATCAGGTCGATCCAGACGTCCGCCGCCGCTGCCGCGCCAGGCGTGCACGCGGTCTATACGGGTGCGGATTACGCGGCTGACGGGCTCGCCATGCCAAAGGCGGCGATGCCCCGGAAAAAGGTCGATGGGTCACCAATGTTCGCGCCGCAGCGCCCGGCGCTGGTCGTCGATCGCGCCCGCTACGTTGGCGACCCGGTTGCGATGATCATCGCGGATACGTTGGCGCAAGCGAAAGATGCCGCAGAGCTGGTCGGAATCGACTACGAGCCCCTGCCCTCGGTCACCTCGACGGCCGATGCGGCGGGGCCGGAGGCACCTCGGGTTTGGGACGAGAACCCCGACAACATCTCCCATACCTATGAGCGGGGCGACAAGGCCAAGACCGAGGCCGCCTTCGCCCGCGCCCGGCACATCGTTCGGCGCCGCTACGTGATCAGCCGGGTGCAGGCCCAGTACATGGAGCCGCGTGGTGCCATCGGCACCTACGACGCCGGGGAGGACCGCTACACGCTCTATGCCGACGTGAACTATCCGCACCGCGTCCGCAACATGCTGGCCAACATGGTGTTCATGGTACCGGAGAGCAAAGTCCGGGTGGTCTGCCACGATGTCGGCGGCGGCTTCGGCGCCAAAGGCTGGCAATATGTCGAGCACCGCCTGACCCTGTGGGCGGCAAAGAAGCTCGGCCGTCCCGTCAAATGGAGCTGCGAGCGCTCCGAGGTCATCCTCGCCGACGAGCACGGGCGGGACAATATCGGCGAGATCGAGCTCGCCTTCGACGAAAACGCCAAAATCCTGGCGTTGCGCCTCCACATGATCGCGAATGTCGGCGCCTATATCGCGTCGGATCGCCAGCTGCTGACACCCTTC
>DATEQL010000701.1:0-3317 GCA_035272665.1 Allostellaceae bacterium | reverse complement strand
TTCTCTTGTCGCCTGGGCAGGGTTGAAGGGACGACAGTCCGCTCGATCATGGTGTCGGTCATCACATTTCTCCCCACTAAGGACATCCTGAGCGGTTGTCCATTGCGATGAGTTTAGGACAGGCAGTCAGTAGTCATGTGTAAACTTGCGCACACTATGGCAAATTTTCGACTCAAAAGACCATCGGCCCAAGACGAATCCGGCATCCGGTCGCGTCCGGCCCTGGCACAGTTTCGATGATCTAAGGATTTCACCGACCCACTCGGTGCTGGCGGAGGGAGGCCGGGGCCATTGGTCCGAGTCGGAACTGCTGGTAAAAACTCCCTCGTTGAATTCCGATCCCAATGCGAGAGCCGATCTCCGAGCATCTCGTGTTCGAACTCATCAGCTCTGGTCTGGCGGACATTCTTCGGAATTAGGGTATGCGGCTTTGCCCAGCCACAAACGAAGCGTCAGCCTCTCTCATCACATCGACGGTGAGGGGGGTGGAACGCTCGTTGCCACAAAGCCCTATCCACTTACTCCGTTCGCCTTCCCCAACCTGCAAGCCAGTCAATCCTTTATTGGCGCAGCGGCTGCAGCTATTATTGGCCTTCGGCGCAAATTGGATGGCTCACTGCTCTCCTATTGGGACCGTGGACGGGTCAAGAAAGTTATAATTCTCGGCTTTGCGTTCGGCGAAGTTATCGGCATGTTCGCTGGTTGCCTCTCGAAGTCTCTCGAGGGCGACGATCTCGGCTTGTCTGCATTGGCATTGTTGGCCAGCTACAACTTCCGGGCAGTCTCGCAATTGCTCGAGGATTTCTCACAAAGAGGATCTTCCGCCAGGCTAGCGGGATGCGCGAGTTGCTCGGCCAACATAGCGGCAGGAGACGATTTCGATCCGTTCCAACCCGCCGGTTGGGACTGCCCCGGGTTGTCCAGCCGCTGCCCTTATTCGGACGCGGTGGTTACGTGCAGCTCTACGCCGGCGTGCTTTTGCAAATAGGCGAGCACACTGAAGAGGTTTCGGGCCTGCGGATTGCCGCGCGGCCCGAACATGCGGATCAGGCTCTTGGGTTGTGTCCCGGTCGCCTCGCCCAGTTCCTCGAACCCTACCGTCGCCTTGATGTAGTCGCGCAGAATCGCCTTGCCGGTTTCGAGGTCGCCGCAAAGCATCGTCTCGACCCCCTCGAGCAATAACGCCTCGGCGAACGCCGGATCGGTCGCGATGTGCCGCTGCACCAGTTCCTTGAAGCTCCGCGTCAGTGCCATCTCGCCCTCATTCATCGCGCCCGATGCAGCGCGGAAACCAGTCCTTACACGCGCGATGTCCGCCCGAGGAGACAAACTATCGGATCTCAGCCAGGGCCGACAAGTAACATAGGCGTTACCCTTCGGTCGATAAGCAAGCGATGGGACCCGGCGTTTCCGGGCGCGCCAAGCTTCCCCGGCAGCACTCCAATCAGGGAATCTCGTACACGGCGAGTTCCTCGGCGATGCCGCGCAGTGCGCGTTGCTGCGGTACCGGGTGGAGGCCGCTGGTCGCGAGCAATGTCGAGGCCCGCGGGTGCTTGACAACAGATCCCGTGGCCAGGATCGAACGCGAATCGGCCAAGCCCTGCACGCGCGCCGCGATGTTCACGGTTCGGCCGAAGTAGTCCTGCCGGTTGTTGAGCACGACCGCCAGGCAAGGCCCCTCATGGATGCCGATTTTGAGCAGCAGCTCGTTACCGTTGCGTCCATCGCCGAGACGGCGAATCCCCTCGCGCATGCGCAGCGCCGCGGCGACTGCTCGATCGGGTGTCGGAAAGGTCGCCATCACCGCGTCGCCGCTGGTCTTGACGACGGCGCCGGCTTCGGACGCGACGATCTCGTTCAAGAGTTGGAAATGTGCTCTGACCAGATCGAAGGCAACCAGATCGCCGACCCGCTCATAAAGCTCGGTCGAGCCTCTGAGGTCGGTGAACAGGAACGTCAGGCTGGTGATCTTGAGGCGCTGATCAACGTCAATCGTGTCGGTGCCGTAAATGTCGCGAAAGACCTGGTTCGTCAGCAGGCGATTTGCGGTCAGGAAGGGCTTGCGCCTCTTGAGGAGCTGTTCGAGCTTGCCGCCCGCGATCCACAATCCCGGCAACACACGCATATCGGTTCGGTTCTCGAGCGACAGGCGCAGCGGCCCCGGACGTAACTCGACCGTCTCGGTCGGCGCACGCACCTTGTCGAAGACGAGCGACAGGTTCTGGCGTTCGCGTGTCGGCTCGCCTTTGACGTCGAGGAATTCGGTCGTATGCGTCACCGGGTCGAGGATGATCACGAATTCCGCCGGCAACTGCAGTGAGAGCAATGCCTTCTCGCCGGGTGGAAGTTCGACCGCGTCGAGCGTCATCTCCTGGATCGACGGATCGAGGTCTTCGGGCAGATCGATGGCCGAACTCCAGAATATCTGACGGAAGTATTCCGCGAGGGGGAGCTCGTCCGGGTTGTGCGCCGCGATCCTGCGGACCCGCCGGTTGACCGTGAACGTCACCTCGACGATCTCGTCGAGCGTCGGCGCGTAACCGGCCGCGCACCAAGCGCAATGGTACTCGTCGCGGTTTACGCTCCTGAGCGTCGCGGCCTCCTCGAGCACGCCGCCGCAGTTCGGGCACAGCACGTTCCAGGAAAGCTCGAAAAGCCCGGCCCGCGCGGCGTGAAGGAAGGCCGCGATAACGCGTTCTTCGTCGAGACCCCGCTTTGCTGCGAAATCCAGCACGTTGATGCGGCAGAGCGCGCGATCCGGAGCGTGCTCCACCAGTTCTTCGATGGCGGCCACCGTGTCGGGATCGGCCGATTGACGAAGAACCGAAAACAGGTTTCTGGCTTCGCTCATCGAAACACCACAAGAACCGGGTTCCGGGATGGGTCAGGGGATCTCGTAGACCGCCAGCTCGTCGGTAATGCCGCGCAGCGCCCGGCGCTGCGGCACCGGCTTCAGTCCGCTGTTCTCCAGCAACGTCGAAGCCCGCGCGTGGGTGACGACGGGCCCGGTCGCGAGGATCGAACGCGAATCGGCCAAGGCTTGAACGCGCGCCGCGATATTCACGGTCGTGCCGAAGTAATCCTGACGGTCGTTGAGCACGACCGCGAGGCACGGCCCCTCATGGATGCCGATTTTGAGCAGCAGATCCTCGCCGTTGCGAGCGTGGTTCAGGTCACGCATCGCATCGCGCATGCGCAGTGCCGCGGCGAGAGCGCGATCGGGTGTCGGGAAGGTCGCCATGACCGCGTCGCCGATCGTCTTGACCACCGCACCAGCCTCGGCGGCGACGATCTCGTTGAGGACTTGGAAATGCGCT
>DATEQL010000700.1:0-9253 GCA_035272665.1 Allostellaceae bacterium | reverse complement strand
ATCTCGGCCAGCCGCGCGATGTAGGCCTGCGGGTCGTAGCCGCTCTGCACGTATTGCGTGGCCAGGTTCACCGTCTCCTTGACCTCCGGCACCGCGCGCATCAGGCCCAGATTGGTGACCGTGGACCAGTCGGTCGGCGGCTGGTGGTAGATGCTGTAGGCGATCGCGTCGAGCAATTCGTCCTGCGTGCGCGGTGGCAGCGCGGCAACGGCGGCCTTATCGGGCTGCGGCGCCGGCTCCATCCGCATCGCGGTCGAGCGGATCTCCGGGCCCGACTGCCAAGTCAACAGCAGCATCACCTTGTTGCGGATGCTCAGCCCGTCGAGCCGCAGCAGGTAGCGTCGCAGATTGATGCTCGTGTGCAGGTGGACATCCATCGGATTCCCGCCGAGCGAGCGCAGGAAAAGACCGGCAGCTCCGATCGACAGCGCTTCGCCGCCGCCTTCCAGCGACAGCCCGTCGGCCAGCGCCTTGGCCATCAGCTTCGGAATATCGGCAAAGACGTCGACGCCCCCGATCGCCTCGCCGAGCTCGCCGATCGCAGCCGTCTCATCCTCGCCGCTCCGCTGGCGGAGGATGCGGCCCAACAGCTGGTGCTCCTCGATCAGCGCCTCGATCGCCGGTATTGGCGAGGGCATCGGATTGTTCGGAGCGACCGGATTACGGGTCACAAAGCGCACCACCGGACGCATCAGCACCGGCAGATAGGCCTTGTCGAGAACGCCGGTCTCGAAGGCGCGCCACATCGTGCCGGGATACATGAAGTAATGGTCGTCGTGGAAATTCTTCGGGATCGCCACGCTCATCAACAGATCGAAGACCTCGATTGCCGGCGCGTTTTTCCACATCCACTGGAACAGATGGTCCGCCTTGTTCCACTCGCCGCGCGTGACCGCCATCAGGAAGTCCGCCTTGGCCGCCTCGAACCCGCCGGCATCGAGCGGCTCGAACTCCAGCAGCTGGTAGGGCCCCATAGCCGGGTGGTTGATGTGCTTGTTCGTGAGCGCCAGGTGTTGCAGCACCGGGACGAAACGCTGCTCGCCTTCCAGGCGCTCGACCGTCTTCGAGATCGCGTAGAGGCCTGCCAACGCGTGCAGCGCGCCGCCGTGATGACCCGGCGGCATGTCGGTGGAGCGGGTCACGGCAAGCGCCGAGGCGGTCAGCATCGTCTGCGTCGGTACCCCGGCACGCAGCTTGTCGAGGGCGCGATCCAGAATCTCGCCCGGGGGCGTGTCCTCGATAAACTGGACCAACGGTTCGATAGTGTCGGGATATTCGACTCGTCTCGGCATCGGCATCGTGGGTTCTCCTAGAAGTGCGGTCTTGTTGTTTGGCTGGTTTCACTCTCTCGATGTGGGCGGCGCATCTCCCCCGGCGCGATTTCTTCTTGCGCGTGATCGTCGTGCCCGGCGCACGGAGTGTGAACGCCGGGAGAGAAAAATGCATCGGGGTAAAACGCATCGGAGCTATACGCTGAGCGCTCGTCTCAACACCCCGGCGTGCCGTTGCCATAACCCAGGAGGCGGGGAAAGCCCCGCAGCCGATCGCCGGCGCCAGCATGCCTCGAGGAGAGCTGTACATGATCGAACAGACCCGCGACATCACGACCGCCGCCGGCGAGATGGAGACCTTTATTTGCTGTCCCGAGCGGGGCGGCCCATTTCCTCCGGTGTTTCTGCTGATGGACGCGCCGGGCATCCGCGAGGAGCTGAGGGACATGGCGCGCCGGCTCGGCACGGTCGGTTATTACGTGCTGCTGCCCAATCTCTACTACCGCGCCGGTCGCGACACGATGTTCGGGCCGAACGTGCTCGAGGAGGGTAGCGCGGAGCGCGAGCGCATGCGCGTCGTTCGCACGAAGATGACCATTCCCCCGATCATGGACGACCTCGCCGCGATGCTCGCCTTTACCGATGGCAGAGCGAGGTAAAAAAGGGGCCGGTCGGGTGCCACGGTTACTGCATGAGCGGCCCCTACGCCTTGGCCGCTGCGGCGCGGTATCCCGACCGCATTGCCGCTGCCGCCTCGTTTTAGGGCACCTGGCTCGTCAGCGACGCGGAGGAGAGCCCGCATCTCACATTAGGCAAGATCGAGGGCGAGCTTTACATCGCGTGCGCCGAACACGACGCGCTGGCACCGCTGCCGATGGTCGAGGAGCTGCGCACTCTGTTTCGGCGGGCGGGGACCGCCGGCGAGATCGAGCTCTACCCCGGCGTCCACCATGGCTTCGCGTTTCCGCAGCGCTGGTGCTATGAAAAACCCGCCGCGGAGCGGCACTGGGAGCGGCTGATCGCGCTCTATCGGCGCCGCTTGGGGCGAGCTGAGTGCCGCTCGGCGGTTAATCGAGGTTCAGCGGGGCTCCGTCCAACTCCTCGGCGCGATCGATCTCGATCAGCACCGCGTGCCCCTGTTTTTGCGGGTCGCGATCCTTCTCGGGCTGGACGAGCCGGCGCCACACCTCCTCGTAGACCGGTCCCTCCCGGTAAATCTTCGCCCGGCCATAGAACCGGGCGATCCCGCCCTTGGGCAGGACTCCTTCTTCGCGCAATTGCGGTTTCCTAAAGAAGACCGTGAGCTTGGTTCCGTCGGCGAGGTTCTCGTTGGTCGAGCCCTTGCCGCGCTCCCACAGCGCGATATGCGTGTCGTCGTACACCATCGTGCTGCCGCGTGGGCTGACCTGTGCGAACCCGTTTGGCAGCACGCTCCCGACGAGGCACACATTCGCCGGGAAAGCGGTGTTGATGTGCGGTTGCAGGATCTTCGGAATCGTCGTCACGGCTTTCTCCCTATTGGGATTCAAACGGGGTTCTCGACTGGCGCTCTTCGAGGCGCGCGCCCGCAAAGCTCTTGAGCGCCTCGATCAGCCCGGTGATGTCGGCCTGCAAGCGGTCGAATCCGGGGCTCTTTTCGAAAGTCTTTTGATCCATGTAGAGCGAGCGGTCGACTTCGATCTGCAGGCTGTGCCGCTGCATCGCCGGGCACCCCTGCCGCTTGACGATCTCGACACCCTTGTAGATCTCGTTGATCCAGACCGTGTAGCCGCGCTCGCGCAGCACTTGGGCGACAAAAGCGGTGAATTCCGGCGCACAGGTCGTGCCGTCGCGATCGCCCAGCACGAAGTCGACGCAGTGCCCTCCCTTTTTGGCGCTGCGCTGAGACGGCATCGAATGGCAGTTCACGTGCCAGACGACCCCGAACTTGCGGTGCGCGCGCTGACACGACTCGTCGAGGACGCGGTGATAGGGGGTGTGATAGCGCTCGAGGCGTGCCAGCACCTCGTCGACGCCGAGCTTGCGGTCGTAGATCGGGACGCCGGACTTTGCCACGCGGCGCACCAGGCCGAGGCCGGACCGCGTCTTGTGCGATGGGGCGAGAGGCGACGGCCACGTCCCGTCGATCAGCGCGGAATCGAGATCGTCGACTGCCCGGTTCGGATCGAGGTAGCTGCGCGGAAACACCGCCCCGATCAACGTCGCGCCGAGTTCCGGTGCCGCGCCGTAGAGCTCGTCGACATAGGTGTCCTCGGCGGTGCGCAGAACATCGAGCGGGCAGGAAAATTGGAAATCCTCCGGGTAGCTCGTCCCACTGTGCGGCGAGTCGAAGACAAGCGGCAACTCCGCCGCTTGCGGGTCGCGGCGCCACAGCACGCCGGGGATCTCGAAACTCATCCTGGCAAGCTCATCTGGTAATATCGACGAGATGTCCGGTCGAGCCATCTCGTGTGCGAAGTCGGCAATCTATGCATGGTCCCATCGCCGGGCAAGCTTCCTCACCCCTCTCGCTGGGCACGGATCGTTGCCAGCGTGACGACGCTGCGGATCGGGTGCAAGATGGCGTTCCCAGGCCCTTTCCAGTAAGGGAGCGCCGCGTGCCTGAGCCGACCTATGCGATCGAACTGACCCCGCCCGACATCGAGCCGTACCGAGCCGGCAATACCGGTATCGATTATGTCACCACGTTCGACAGCGGCTCACCCGGACCGCACGTCCTTGTCACCGCGTTGACCCACGGCAACGAGATCTGCGGCGCGATCGCGCTCGATCGGCTGTTTCGCACCGGGTTGCGGCCGAGACAAGGCAAGCTGACCTTAGCCTTCGACAACGTCGCCGCCTATCAGAGCTTCGATCGCCGGGTGCCCACCGCCTCGCGCTTCGTCGACGAGGATTTCAACCGGCTGTGGTCGCCCGCGACCCTCGACGGCGAGCGCCAGTCGACCGAGCTCGCCCGCGCCCGCGCCCTGCGCCCCTTTGTCGACGCCGCCGATTTCCTGCTCGACATCCACTCGATGCAATACGTGACCGCACCCTTGATGCTGGCCGGCACGCTCGATCGATCGCTGGCATTGGCGCGACGGGTCGGGATCCCCGAGCTGATCATGTGCGACGCGGGCCACGCGGCGGGGCCGCGGATGCGCGACTATGGCGCCTTCGGCGATCCCACCTCGGCCAAGACCGCACTCCTGATCGAGGCCGGGCAGCACTGGGAGCGCCGCGCCGCCGAGGTCGCGACCGATGTCATGCTGCGCTTTCTGATCGCCGTCGGCACCCTGTCGCGCGACGACGCGCAGGTGCTCGCCGGGCCCGATTTCGACTCGCACCCCCGCCAGCGCGTCATCCAAGTGACCGAAGCGGTCACGATCACCGGCGCTCGTTTCGAGTTCGTCGAGGATTTCCGCGGGCTCGAAGTGCTGCCGAAGCAGGGGACCTTGATCGGCCGCGACGACGGCCGCGAGGTGCTCACCCCCTACGACGATTGCGTGCTGATCATGCCGTCGCGGCGCCTCGTCAAGGGGCAGACCGCGGTCCGCCTCGGCCGTTACGTCGCGTGAGGGGGCAGCTCGAACCGAGCGTCGCCAAGCGCAGCTTCCCGCCGATCGCCGACGTGCGGGCACGGGTTCTGGTGCTCGGCACGCTGCCCGGCGAAGAGTCGCTGCGCCGCGGCGAATACTACGCTCACCCGCGCAACCTGTTCTGGCCGATCGTCTTTGCGCTGTTCGACGCCACCCCCGCGATCGACTACGCGGAGAGGCTGGCCTTTGTCGCGGCGCACGGGATGGCACTTTGGGACGTGTGCGAGTTCGGCGAGCGCGATGCTAGCGCCGACTCGACGATCCGCCGAGAGCGGCCGAACGCGATCGACCGGCTGCTCGATGCCCACCCGTTGATCCGCGCCGTCGCCTTCAACGGCAGCGGCGCACGGCGCCTCTACGACCGCCATTTCGCGCGCCGCGGCGATCTCGCCTATCTGGCACTGCCCTCGACCAGCCCGGCGCACGCCCGGCTGGACTTTGCGGCCAAGCTCGCCCGCTGGATGGCCTTGCGCGAGGCACTTTCGGGGTTCTGAGCCTGCCAAAACAGCGAAAATCGCGTTTTCTGGGACGAAATCGGTAGAATCGCCGTGAAAATAGAATGGTAATCAGAAACTTACAACACAAATTCGTTACTTAGCGGATCAACGGAATATTTCGTGCGATCAACGAATTAAAGCCGCCCTAACAACCGAATAACAACCGAAATCGCGCGGGGTCCAGAAGGGCGAAAATCACCGGGCGAGGTCGCGGCCCTCGCGGGAGGCGCCCATCATCGGTATCCGAACAGAATAGCCAAATGGTACACAACGAGCCCGGCGATGCGGACCTACATCCAAATTGATGACGAGCTCATCCGGGAGGCCCTTCGGGTCTCAGGGCTCAAGACCAAGCGCGCCGCGGTGGAGGCAGGGTTAAAAGCTTTGATCCGCCTCCACAGGATCCGGCTCAAAAGGCAGAAGAAAATTCTCGATCTCGCCGGCAAGGTTCATTGGGAGGGCAATCTGGACGAAAGCCGTGAAGGCCGCTTCCCTCCGTGATACCCTCGCCTGCAGACCGCCTTGTAGGGATGACCGGCCCGCGGCGAGCGTACAACCACTCGATTCGAAGGAGGCTCCGATGTGTAAGCCGCTTGTTCTGATCGCCGCAGTAGGTGCCTTTCTGTCGGGGACCTATGGGGCATCAGCATTTACGACGGAGCCGGCCAATCCGGTGACCATGAGCAACCGCCTCGCCGACCCGGACGAACTTGCGGACAAAATGTCGAACGGGCAGTCCGGAGGAACCATTTTCGGACAACCCGGCGGCCCAACGCTTCAGTTTAGCTCGCCGCAGTTGGGTAACGGCGCGAGCGACCGATTTGTCACGAGCCCGAGCACGGTGTTCGTGCCGAGCGAACACCGGTAGTTAGACGCCAAGCATCTCGGCGCGCTAGCGCAAAAGTGAGATTAACACCGTGACCGTAATATTTCCTTGTCTTCCCGGCGAAGCCTGCCCCGGCAGGGAACAGGGGGCCGGGACCCATCCCCGAGCTATAGGCACCGGCCTGGAGCCTGTCCTCGGGGCGGCCGAAGGCCGGACCCGTCTGCCGGTGTGGTGAAGTAGATAGTCGGTCGGCCTGACAACTTCCCCTCGCACAGCATTTTAGACGCCACCGGCCTCGGGGCCTGGTCCCGGGCTTATGCGACGTGCAGCGCCAGTGCGGCGGTGGCACGCTTGGCGGCGGCATCGCGGTTGAGAAGGTGGCAGATCCTCGGCACCACCTCTTCGCCGAAGGTGGTCATCGAGCGCTCGACCATGTCGTAGGGCATCGCGCCGAGCGCAGCGATTCCTCGCTCTGCGCGCTGACCAGGAACGGCGGGTGCGGGCGCTGCACCATCGGTGGCGGCAGCGGTGCTTCCTTCCGGACCGTCCAGTACTTGCCGCGATGGATGAAGTTCTCTTCGGCCCAGTCGCGGCGGATGATGTCGAAGGATTCGAGGAACATTTCGCGCGAGCGCTGCTGGTCGACTCCGAAGGCCTCGAATTCCGGCGGGCGCAGGCCGCGGCCGAGGCCCATGTCGAAGCGCCCGCTGGTCAGATTATCGAGCATCGCCGCCTCCTCGGCGACGAGCAGCGGATGCCGGAACGGCAGGATGTTGACCATGCTGCCGAACCGGATATGGCGCGTCGTCCGCGACGCGGCGGCGATCAGCGGATTGGGCGACGGCACCGGCGCGGTCGGCTGGAGACGATGCTCGAAGAACCAGATCTGATTGATGCCGATGCGTTCGGCGAGCTCAACCTCTTCGAGCTGGCGCCGGAACATCTCCGCATGCGTCGAATTTTCGCGCAGGGTGGTCGTCGACCAGATGGCGAGTCACACTCGTCTCACCTCCCGTATTCAAACGCCAGCGTGTTGCGGCGACCTCATGGTCCTCGCCGCAATGGTTCCGTCAATCGCCTTGCCTGCCCGTCCGCTGGCGGATCGCGTCAGATGACCCTCACCCCTCTTGTCAGCCGGGAGCGCGCATAGCTGAGGTGCAAGCGGCAGCGGACTCCGAGCTGCCGATGCCTCTATCATTCCGGCGAGCGGGTTCACAAGCGCCCGAATTCAGCCGCCTTGGGAGGAACGAAAGATGACCGAAAAGACTGTTCGACGGCAATCCGTATCGCGCCGAACGTTGCTGAGCGGCACGGCCGGGCTACTAGGTGGGGCGGCGCTGTCGTCCGGCGCGGCACTCGCCCAGAACGCCCCGCCTGCGAGCACGGGCTCGACAGCCAATTCTCCAGCCAGCCCGCGTTCCCCCGATCCGGCCTGGCTGGCACTGCGGCAGGAGGAGATCATAGAACCGGGGTTGGAGATCGTCGATCCTCACCATCATCTGTGGGTCCGCCCCGGCAACCGGTTTCTGATTGACCAATTGCTCGCCGACACCGGCAGCGGCCACAACATTACCGAGACCGTTTTTATCGAGTGCGGCTCGATGTATCGCGCCGATGGCCCGGTCGAAATGAAGCCCGTAGGAGAAACCGAGTTCGTCAACGGGACGGCGGCAATGAGTGCCAGCGGCCAATACGGGCCGACGCGGCTTTGCCGCGGCATCGTCGGTCATGCCGATTTGCGACTGGGTGACGGGGCTGCGCGTGTGCTGGAGGCCCAGATCGCTGCCGGTGACGGCCGCTTTCGCGGCATCCGCCACTCCGTCACCTGGGATGCGAGCGATGTGCTGTCGAGGGGGCGCACCAATTCGCCGAAGGGGCAGATGTACGACCCCACTTGGCGCGCCGGCTTTGCCCGTCTCGCACCCCTTGGGCTTACCTTCGAGGCCTGGCTTTACCATCCCCAGCTCCCCGATCTTGCCGACCTCGCCCGCGCCTTCCCGCAAACCACGATCGTTCTCAACCACGTCGGCGGGCCGGTCGGGATCGGACCCTACAAGGACAAAAGGCCGAGACCTTTGCGCAATGGAAGGCCGGCATCACCGAGGTCGCAAAGTCCCAAAACGTCGTCGTCAAGTTGGGCGGGCTCGGCATGACCTTCGGTATGTTCGATTTCTATTCACACGAGAAACCGCCTTCCTCGACCGACCTCGAGGCGGCCTATAGGCCCTGTATCGAAACCTGCATCGCGGCCTTCGGAGTGAATCGCTCGATGTTCGAGAGCAACTTCCCGCCGGACGGCGCCACCTCGAGCTATCCGATCTTGTGGAACGCTTTTAAGCGCCTGGCAGCCGGATCCTCGGCCTACGAGAAGGCAATGCTGTTCAGCGGCACGGCCAAGCGGGTCTATCGGCTGGCTTGAGTCGCGAAGCGTTCCCGAAATAGGCAGTTGCGCGGAGATGCTGTCATTGCGAGCGAAGCGAAGCAATCTCGATCGACGGCGGGTAATCGGATCGAGATTGCTTCGTCGCTGCGCTCCTCGCAATGACAACTGAAATAGTGTGAGGAGCCGGCGCACTCGGGGTCGCGGACAGGTGTGACCCCGGGGGGACTGTTTCTTCCTAGGGAGGAGAGGGCAACATGCTGCTGTTCGGCTTCAACGGTCGCGCCACCAGAAATTTCCTGATCCTCCTGGTGTCGATGCACTACATCCTGTTTATCGACCGCGTAAACCTGGCCGCCGCGGCACCGGTGATGCAGCAGGACCTCGGCCTCAGCAATTTGGCACTCGGCTTCGCCTTCTCGGCCTTCAACTACTCCTATGCCCCGTTTCAGCTAGTCGGCGGCTGGTTTGCCGATCGCTTTGGCGCGCGGCGCACGCTGACGGTCTGCGGCCTGGCGTGGTCGCTGACGACCATCGCGACCGGGGCGGTGACCGGACTCGTTTCGCTGTTTGGCGTGCGTCTCGTGCTCGGCATGGGCGAGGGTGCGACGTTGCCGGCGGCGACCCGTGCGGTCTCGAAATGGACCCCGATCGAGAAGCGCGGCACCGCGATCGGGGCCACCCACGCCGCCGGGCGCCTC
>DATEQL010000699.1:0-8116 GCA_035272665.1 Allostellaceae bacterium | reverse complement strand
GGTACCTCAGACTCAGGAGTCGAGATGACTTCTGCGCCGCCCGCGAGACCGGCCATTATCGCCAGATAGCCGCAGTCTCTTCCCATGGTTTCAACCAAAAAAGCGCGATTGTGGGAGGAACCGGTTGTTCGCAAGTGGTCGATCGCGCTAAGCGTAACGTTGATGGCGGTATCGCAGCCGATAGTGATATCAGTTCCGAACAGATCGTTGTCGATGGTGGACGGGATGCCGACCACGTGAACCCCAAGCTGGCTGAGCATGTAAGAGCCCGTCTGAGATCCGCTGCCGCCAATCACCACCAGGCCGTCGATGCCCTGTTGGGCGAGGTTGCGAAGCGCTTTGGACCGGCCGCTCTCGTCGCGGAATTCGGCGGATCGAGCGGTGCCGAGAAACGTCCCGCCAACCTGAATGATGCCGCCCACGTCGCGCGCACTGAGCCTTCGGAACTGGCCGTCAACTAGGCCCTGCCAACCCTGGCGCACGCCGTAGACCGTCATGCCCTGATCGAGCGCGCTGCGGGTGACGGCGCGTATGGCCGCATTCATACCGGGGGCATCACCACCACTCGTAAGGACCGCGATCTGCTTCATAAGTCCGACACTATGACTGTCTGCCCGGGCTGTTCGCGGGAGCCGCCAGTCTGTAGAGAAACTCCGGTGTTCATTTTCGACCGTTTCCCCTCTCCCCCCGGAGAGCATGCGTTAGCCATGCTAACACAGGCACAGCCGGGGCAACTTTCGCTCTTGCAAACAGCAGGCCAGCACTCAGGAACCGGGCTCATCGCCGGGTACGATCCGCGCAACGACACTTCCCCTGCGCCCAGACCGCCAACGAGCGCTCGCGGCCTGCAGCTCGCCGGCGAGGTCGTGCGCTGGCCGATCACCGGCAAAGGCATGCTGACCTACAGCCCGTCGGCCAAAGTGCTCGAGGAATCGGCGACCCCCGGCTTGCAATGCACGTTCGCCCTCGGCAGCTTCAAGAACGGCCAGATCGGCGAACTCGAGGAGACGCCGGGCTTGGCGCCGGGGCCTGGCAGATGCAGCCGCTGTCGCGCGGCTATGTCGAGGCCAAGTCGAACCGGCCCGGCGAGGCGCCGGCGGTCAACCCGCGCTATCTGTCGGAGGAAACCGACCGGCGCGCCATCATCGGCGGGTTGCGGCTGGCGCGCCGGATTTTCGCTGCACCCGCGCTGAAGCCGTTCGTCCGCGAAGAGAGCCTGCCGGGCATGCAGGGTGAAGACCGAGGACGAATTGCTCGACTACGCGTGGCGCAACGGCGGCACCTGTTATCATGCCAGCTGCACCCGCATGATGGGGAGCCACGCGATGGCGGTCGTCGACGACGAGCTGTGGGTGCACGGGCTCGACGGGCTGCGGGTCATCGACGCCTCGGTGATGCCGGCGGTCGCGACCAACACCAACGCGCCGACGATCATGATCGCCGAGAAGGGTTCGGCGATGATAAAAGGCGCCGCGCGGCAGAAACTGGCGGCGTAGACCCTCACCCACCAAGCGCTGCGCGCTTGGTCCCCTTTCCCGCGGTGCGGGAGAGGGGCTTCGATCCCGGTCCGGGAATAGGCGGGTGAGGGTGCGTCTTCTTGCGCTCGGGCGCGGCGCGGGGCAAAACTTCTCCAGCGGAAGTTTGGCGAAAGGCGGAGGGGAAGATGCGTGTCGGATTTATCGGCCTCGGCATGATGGGCAAGGGCATGGCGGCCAATTTGCAGAAGGCCGGGCACGACCTTGTCGTGCACGATCTCAGCCGCGCCGCGGCCGAGCCGTTCCTGGCGAAGGGCGCCGTCTGGGCCAATTCGCCGAAGCAGGTCGGCGAGCAGAGCGAGATCGTCTTCACCTCGCTGCCGGTGCCGGCCGATGTCGAGCAGGTGGCGCTCGGGGCAAACGGACTGATCGAGGGCATGCGTCCCGACACTGCCTTCTTCGACATGTCCACCAACTCGGTGGCGACCGTGCGCAAGATCCAAGCCGTCTTCGCCGAGAAAAACCTCTACATGCTCGATGCCCCGGTCAGCGGCGGCCCCTCCGGCGCCGCCAGCGGCAAGATGGCGATCTGGGTCGGCGGCGACGAGCAGATCTTCAACCGCCACAAAGCCGTGCTCGACGCAATGGGCGACCAGGCGGCCTATATCGGCCCGATCGGCGCCGGCTCGATCGCCAAGCTCGTGCACAACTGCACCAGCGCGGTGGTGGGGGCAGCACTCGCCGAGGTCTTCACGATGGGCGTCAAGGCCGGAGTCGACCCGGTCGATTTGTGGGCCGCGGTGCGCCAGGGTGCCACCGGCCGGGTGCGCACCTTCGACCGGCTCGGTGACAAGTTCCTGCAAGGCAAACACGACCCGGCCGATTTCGCATTGCGCCTGTTGCACAAGGATGTCGGGCTCGCCGTGGGCCTCGGGCGCGAGGTCGGGGTGCCGATGCGCCTCGCGAACCTGGTCTATGAGGAATTGACCGAAGCCATGAACCGCGGCTGGGGCACCCGCAACAGCACCGTCGGCCAGCTCTTGCAGGTCGAGCGCGCCGGCATCCCGCCGCTGACCGCCGATCCCGAGCGCATCGCCGCGGTACGAGAGGCCGACAAGCAGAAATAGGCCGTGTCCAGCGCCGGAAGGGACTCCGGTGCTCATATTTCATTTTTCCGGGAGGAGACAGCAATGACACAAGTTGGTACGGGCAAATATACCTACGAGCCGATCCGCGATTTTTTTAAATCGCCCGACGGAGAACCGTTCGGGTTGGTTAGCCGGGTGGCAGCCGATGCGCAGGACCGCATCTACGTGTTCCAGCGCCGGGATCCTCCGGTCGTGGTGTTCGATCGCGAGGGGAAGTACCTGGGCGCCTGGGGCAGCGGCGAGGTCACCGACCCCCATGGTCTGAAAATCGTCGACGATGTCGTCTACACCACCGATCGCTCCGACTCGGTCGCAAAGTCGTTCACGCTGGAGGGCAAGCCCCTGTTGGAGCTCGGCCAGCGCGGCGTGCATTCCGACACTGGCCATGTCGCCAACTGGCTGGCCGAGAGCGCGGCGGGGCCGTTCAATCACCCGACCGAGATGATGGCCCACCAGAACGGCGACATTTACGTGACCGACGGCTACCGCAACGCCCGCGTGCACCGCTTTACCCGCGACGGCCGGCTCGTCAAGTCGTGGGGCACGCCGGGCAAGGCCGAGGGCCAGTTCCACCTGCCGCACAGCATCGCGTTCGACGACGACGGGAAGCTCTACGTCGCCGACCGGTCGAACAAGCGCATCCAGATCTTCACGGCCGACGGCGAGTTCCTCGGCCAGTGGACCGGCATGGGCGGCCCCAACGACATCACCCGCGGCAAGGACGGCAATTTTACATCGCCGAGCAGGAAGACGAGGGCAAGCCCGCCTACGTCTGCGTGCGCGACGGACAAGGAACGGTGCTAGTCCGCCTGGAGAGCCGCCATGTCCACGGCGTGGGCGTGGACTCGCGCGGTGACATCTACGCCGGATTGACCACGGAGCGCGGCGTCGACAAGTTCGTGCGAAAGGGCTAAACGCCAACCTAACAGTTACACTGGTCCGCACCGAGGCTGTTTGTCGCTCAGAGGGAGTTCGTAAGATGACTGAGGCCAAGCTCGCTCCAAACCTTCCGGGTTGGATGGTGGAGCACGCGAACCGCTACCTTTCCAGCGGCGGCGCCGACGGGCACATGTACAAAATGACCCCGCCCGGCCGGCCTGAGATGACAGTGCCGTCGCTGCTGCTGACGACGACCGGCCGGAAGTCAGGCGAAAGGTTCATCTTCCCGCTGTTCTACGGGAAAGCCGACGATAGCTATTTGGTGGTCGCCTCGAAAGGCGGCGCGCCTCAACACCCCGGCTGGTACCGCAACATCCTCGCCGACCCGGACGTCGACGTGCAGGTCGGGACCGCGAAGATGAAGGCGCGGGCCAGGACCGCGACTGGCGAGGAGCGCGCGCAGCTGTGGGAAAAGGCGCTAGAGTTCTGGCCGCCCTACGCCGACTACCAGCGCAAGACCGAGCGCGAGATCCCCGTGGTCGTGCTGGATCCCGTCCGCTAGAGTGGAGGACGAGACTACTGATCCCGCGCTGGTCTTCAGCGCCGGGAACACGCGCGTCCAGACGATCCGATCCAGGTCTGTAGGCGGAACTGATCGGTCGGCGCTACCGGCCAATCACGGTTCTTGGTCTGCATTAGCACGGAGGGCGGCCTGCCTCTCTGGGGCCTAGCCTGGCAGGAGAACGACGCCATGTCTCGACCGCTAGCCCTTGCAAACATTCGCGTGGTGGACTTCAGCTGGGTGCGGGCCGGGCCCTGGGCCACCCGCTGGCTGGGGGCTCTTGGGGCCGAGATCATAAAAATTGAATGGCCGGAAAATGAGCGCGGCAGGCTACCGAGTACGACCACGCCTCAGAGCCTCGAGGTCAATCTGAACACCTCGGGAAACTTCAATGACACAAACGTCAACAAGAAGAGTCTCAGTCTGAACGTACGAAGCGCCAAAGGCCTGGAGATCGTGAAGCGGCTGATCGCGATCTCCGACATCG
The DNA here is from genome assembly GCA_035272665.1 of Allostellaceae bacterium. Lineage (GTDB taxonomy): Bacteria > Pseudomonadota > Alphaproteobacteria > ATCC43930 > CGMCC-115725 > AP-15. The sequence continues at coordinate 3,565 of DATEQL010000699.1, read as the reverse complement.
TGATTGAGAATTTCAGCTCCCGGGTGCTGCAGAACTGGGGCCTCGGCTATGCGGAGCTGTGCAAGATCAAACCGGATATCGTCTATGTGTCGATGTCGGGGTACGGCCATACCGGTCGGCATCACCATTACACCACATTTGGTCCAGTCGCCCAGGCGGTCTCAGGATTGACGTATCTCTCCGGCTTGCCCGACAAACCGCCGGCCGGCTGGGGCTGGTCGTATATGGATGATACCGGCGGCATGTACGGGGCAATGTGTGCCCTCACCGGCCTCTACCATCGCAGCAGGACCGGACAAGGCCACCATATCGATCTGTCGCAGATGGTGGCGAGCGTTCCCCTCAATGGTCCGGCGCTGCTGGACTTCACGGTGAACGGGCGCGGGTCGTGCCGGCCCGGCTATCCTCCCGGCAACCGGGCGCACTGGCCCGGCACGCCTCTAGTCAACAATTACCGTGGGCCGACGGTTGCACCCCATAATGCCTATCGCACCCACCCCGGCGATTATAACGACTGGTGCGTGATCGTCTGCCACTCCGACGAGGAATGGCAGAGACTGGTAGAGGTGATGGGGACTCCGTCCTGGGCCGCCTCGCCGAAGTTTGCCACGGTCATCGGACGTCTGCAGCACCAGGAGGAATTGGACGACAAGATCGAAGCGTGGAGCATGACATTGGGAAAGTACGAGCTGACGGAGCGCTGCCAAGCTGCCGGTGTTCGCGCCCTTCCTGTGCAAAGCGCCGAAGACCGGGTGGAGCATGACCCTCAGCTGCGCCACCGCGAGATGTACCTGCCGATGGAGCATCCGGCGCTCGGACGACACAAGGTGCAGAATGCCCCGTTCAAACTGTCGGAGACCCCGGCGTCGAATCACCTGCCGAGCCCCCTGATCGGTCAGCACACTAGGGAGATTGTCGAAGGCTTGCTCGGGTATAGCCACGAAGAGCTCCGCGCCGGCTTTGCCGACGGCACATTCTGGCCGACCAAGCGGGCACGCTTTCCCTACATGGAGGAGATGCTGCGGTGAGCGATGCCCCAGGGACCGATGTCCAGCCTCTGCCGGGCCCGCTGACAGACCTCAGAATACTGGAGCTCGCCGACGAAAAGGGCCAGTTCTGCGGCAAGCTTCTCGGCGATCTCGGGGCCGATGTGGTCAAGATCGAACCCCCCGATGGCGAGCCCAACCGCCACGTCGGACCGTTCCTCGACGACATACCGCACCCGGAACGCAGTCTGTCCTTCTGGTACTACAATACGTCCAAACGCGGCATTACCCTCAATTTGGAAACTGCCGATGGCCGCCAGCTTTTCCAACGCTTGGCAGCGACATCGGATGTCATTCTGGAAACCTTCCGGCCCGGCTTCCTGGCGTCCCTCGGGCTCGACTACGAGTCGCTGCGCAAACAAAATCCCCGGCTGATCCTGTGCGCCTTGACTCCGTTCGGCCAGACCGGCCCTTGGCGGGACTACGTCGCCAGCGACCTGCTGCACATGGCAGCGGGTGGCGAGATGGCCTCCAGTGGTTACGACGAGGCAGACGTACCGAACGCACCGCCGATCGCGCCCGGTGGCGGCAATGCCTGGCACATGGGCTGTCATTTCGCTTACATGGCCATCATGGCCGCTCTGGTCTACCGGACGGTTGCAGGGCAGGGGCAGTATATCGACGCGTCGATCCACGAGGCTTGTGCGCTGACGACCGAGGCATCAATCGCCAACTACATCTACCGTGGCGAGGTGCTGCTGCGTCAGACAGGTCGCCATCATGCAGCCCGGCCGACACCCCGCACCCAGTTCCGCGCCAAGGACGGCACATATGTCTGCGCGCTGGTGGCGGGGCGGCTCAACCCTAAATACGTCAGCGAGTTGGCGGACCTGCTCGACGGCTACGGCATGGCCGGCGATCTCAAGGGGCCCCAATACCAAGACCCGGCGGTCATCGCGGCGAACACGTCTCACATAATCGATGACCTCGTCGCCAACTTCATCGCCAGCTTGCCGGCAGAGGAGGTTTACCACGCTGCCCAAGAACGTGGCTTCACCTGGGGGGCGGTGCGCGCCCCGGAGGCGCTGCTTGACGACACCCACCTGCATGATCGCGGTTTCTGGAAAGAGGTGGCGCACCCGGAGCTCGGTCGCAGCTTCGTCTACCCGGGCGAGGCGGCCATCTATAACGCCTCTCCCTGGCGGATCTCCAGACGGGCACCGCTGATCGGCGAGCACAACAAGGAAATCTTTTGCGATGAATTGGGACTGTCTCGCAGTGAGCTGTGCGTTCTGGCCGAAAATCATGTGATCTGAGGGAAACGAACAAGAAAGCACAGGGAGAAACAGAATGAGCGACTGGAGCAAGGTGACCCGGCCGATCCCCGTTCCAAACGAGTGGACGAAACCGTTCTGGGATGCGGCCAGGCGCGGCGTTCTGGAATTGCAACGCTGCCAGAGTTGCGGACATTTCCAGCACCCGCCCTATGCGACCTGTACCCAATGCGTCGCGACGGACCTGAAATTCGAAGCCGTAGCTGGTGCCGGAACGATCTACGCCTATACGATCATGTATCATACCGGCGACAAGCGCTTCGCGTCCGCCGTGCCCTATGCCAGCATCATCGTGGAGCTCGATGATGCGCCCGGCGCGTTGCTCGCCGGCAATCTATTGGGCGCGCCTTATACCGAGGCGAAGGTCGGGCGGCGCGTCGAGGTTGTCTTCGAGAAGTTGAACGACGACATCACGCTGCCTCAGTTTCGCCTCGCGCGCCTGAAATCGGCAGAGTGACGGGGAGAGGCCGCATGTGGGAGAACCGGTGCAAAGTGGCCGTCAGCGGCGTGGGCTTTTCCAAAGTCACGCGCTCGGCCGAGATTCCGCTCGCGGCTCATGCGCTGACCGCGGTCAAGGAGGCGGTCGCGGATTCGGGGCTGCAGATGTCCGACATCGATGGGCTGGCGACCTATCCGGAACTGCCGGCGACCGGGCACGCGGAGGTGGACGGCATCTCGATCGTGTCCGTCAACTGCATGATGGCGATGCTGAAATTGCCCAATCTCAGCTGGCACATCCAGGTCGGAACGACAAACATCGGCGGTGCGGTGCAGCAGGCGGTCAACGCCCTGCTGGCGGGGGTGTGCAAATACGCGGTGGTGTGGCGGGCGATGCACAACCCGCGCGGCACTTACCAGAACCTTCCCGGCGCTTATGCCCAGGGTGCGGCCCAATTCACTGCATCCTACGGCTTCGGCGGTCCAGGCCAGGGCATGGCGGTCGCCTATACCCGCTGGCTCGAGCGGCACAACCAGAACCGCGAGAAGATGGCGACACTCGCGGTGACGCAGCGCCGCCACGCGCAGCACAATCCGCACGCTTATTTCTACGGGACGCCGCTGACGCGCGAGGACTACCTCGCCTCGCGGATGGTGGCCTATCCATTCTGCCTGTTCGACTGCGACATCCCGGTGCAGGGGGCGGTCGCGATCGTGCTGACGACCGCGGACCGGGCGCGGGACCTGAAGCCGAAGCCGGCCTACCTCGCGGGCTACGGTCAGCGGCTCCATTTTGAGGTCGCGGGC
>DATEQL010000698.1:0-10693 GCA_035272665.1 Allostellaceae bacterium | reverse complement strand
GTCCACGGCCACTCGCCGGGCGCGCTGTAAAGACCGAGCCACAGATTGATGATCTGCAGCGCGCCGATCACCCCCCAGAGGCGCACAAAAATGCCAAGGAGCAGCGATACCGCGGTCAGCACTTCGAGACCATAGACGATCGGCGCAAACAAGTAGAAATGCGGCAGCACGATGTTGTTGACGAAATCCGCCTGGAGCGGAACGGCGGCGGACCTCCCCATGACCCCCATCCAATAAGCCAGACCGGTTTCGCCAAAAGGCTGCTCGGGGTGGTCGGTATAGGCGGGCGGCAGCTTCCACAACGTTTGCTGCCACCACATCGCGCCGATCAGGAAGCGGAACACCCAGTCGCAGACGTGGGTTGCGCGGCGCTGGCTCGGGATCGTGCTGAAGGCATATACCGCGATGGCGATGCTCGCCAGACCGAGCAGCCAGAATATCCCCGTGGTCCAAGCAGGCTGCCGCAGGAAAGCGACGACGTCGGAAATCGGGTCGGGGTTCATTCGGCGGACCTCCCTTGGTCAGTAAGTGCCCGCGTCGCGCCCTGCCAGTTGGCGCCAGGCGCCCGCCGCTGCCGCAATCACGCTCAGCGAGGCGGAGCTGCCATCAGCCTCGCCTTTTTCGAAATCGCCCTCGACGATCGCCATTTGGTTCGTGACGTGGGCAAAGCACAGGACCGGCTTGCGTCGCGCCCGGGCAAACGCGTAGAGCCCCGCCGCTTCCATCTCGACGGCGAGGATGTTGCGCGCGCGGCATTGTGCGATAGCGGTGGCGGTCTCGCGGAACGGCGCGTCGGTCGTCCAGCTGGCGCCGCGATGGATCGGCTGTGCGACGTCCAAACACGCGTTCATTGCGGCCCCGACTAGCCGCTCCTCGGCCGCCACGAATTCCGCCGGCGGCAGATAGTGGTAGCTCGTGCCTTCGTCGCGCAAGGCGCGATCAATCAAGATGAAATAGGGTGGTCGCGCGTGTTCCACGATTTGCCCGGCCGAAGTCATGCTGACCAAAAACCGGCATCCGGAGACGAAGAGCTGTTCTGCCACAAGAACCGCGAAGGAAGCACCAACAGCACAGCCGATGATGCCAAACCGCTCGCCCAGTTGCTCGAATTCGTAGAGATCGGTGTGGTAACACGCCCAACCTGGCGAGCGGCGGGCCGCCCCCGCCTTGCTCAGCCTGCGCACGATGTCGCCGTCCGGATCGAGGATGCAGATATCCGGCACCTCGGCGGTCGGCAAATTCTTCTGGCGCCGCGCCTCGCGCAGCAAATTTTCCGGCTCGAAGACGGACGGCGCCGCAAAATCCTTGCCGGCCAAGATCGGCGCCAACTTCGACACCATGCGACCTCCCAAACATTCCCGGAGAAAGGATATGCGGTCCGGTGCCAGCCCGCGATGCATAAAGGCGTTGAGCCTTCGAGATATGTCGATCATTTATGCGTGATCGCATCCAAGACGGGAGACGGCGATGGGCATGCTCGTGAACGGCATCTGGCACCAGGAGGACCCGCCCCGAGAGGCTCTACGGATGGCGGACGACGACGGAAGCTTTGTGCGCCCCGAATCGGGGTTCCGCGATCGTGTAACCCGCGACGGATCGTCGAGCTTCAAAGCCGAGGCCGGGCGCTATGTCCTGGTCACCGCACCGTCCTGCCCGTGGGCGCACCGCACGGTGTTGATGCGCAAGCTCGAAGCGCTCGAAAGCGCGATCGGTATCCTGCAATCGGATTTGCCGAAGGGCGAGGGTTGGGCCTATTCGCGCGGCCTGGACGATCTCGAACCGATCGACGGCGTCTTCCACGTGCATCAGGTCTATACCGCGGCGCGTCCCGACTATACCGGCCGCGCCACCGTCCCCGTCCTATGGGACCGTGAGACCAGCACGATCGTCAACAATGAATCTTCCGAGATCATCCGCATGCTGAACTCGGAGTTCGACGAGTTCGGCGATGCGGCGGTTGATCTCTACCCGGAGGCGCTGCGCAGCGCGATCGACCCGATCAACGCCTTCACCTATGAGACGATCAACGACGGCGTCTATCGCTGTGGCTTTGCCAGGAGCCAACAGGCTTACGAAGTGAGCTTCCGCAGGCTGTTCGCGGCTCTCGACGAGATCGAGCAACGACTTGGCCGTCAGCGCTACCTGGTCGGCGACCGCTTCACCGAGGCCGATTTACGTTTGTTTCCTACCCTGGTGCGGTTCGACGCGGTCTATTACAGCCACTTTAAATGCAATTTGCGGCGTATTGCCGACTATCACCACCTGTCGAACTATTTGCGCGAGATCTACCAGATACCTGGCGTCGCCGAGACGGTCGACATTCCCGGGATCAAGCTCGGCTACTACGGCGGCATGCGCAATCTCAATCCGGGCGGGATCATCCCGCTCGGCCCCGCGCTCGATTTCGCCGCGCCGCACGATCGGGGGCAGTTCGCCGAAGCCGCCTGAATGGCCTATGGAGGCCTATCAATACCCCCACTATTACGAAATCGCTTTAGCCCCCGATAATCCGGTTCGGGAACTCGATTTTTTCGAGGCCGCGATCGACAAATTCTCGAAGGCGAAAGTTCACCGGGTCTTCGAGCTGGGCGCCGGCACCGCACCTTATCTCGAGGAATGGCATAGACGGGGTTACGCCTATTGCGGACTCGATCTCAGCCCGGCCATGATCGAATTCGCCCGAGACAAAGCGCGGCGCAAGGGCATCGACGCGTTGTTTGTCCTCGGCGACATGCGCGACCTCGACCGCGGTCTCGGCCCGTTCGATTTCGCCTATGTGTTGCTCGGCTCGCTCTATGTCCGGTCCAACCGCGAGTTTCTCGACCACCTCGACCGCCTCGCCGGCCTTCTCGCTCCGGGCGGTCTCTATCTATTGGACAGCTTTGTCTGGTTTCGGATCTTCCACGACTACAAGAGAAGCTGGACCCGGCGAAGAGGCGGTGTGACGGTGCACACCCGCTATCGTGCCGAGATGCTCGATCCGGTAACGCAGACCTATGACGAGTGTCTGACCTTCACCGTCAACGATCGGGGCAAGGACCTGATCATAGAAGGACGGGTCCCTTCGAAGGTCTTCTTCCCTCAGGAGTTTCTTTGCTTAGTCGAGTCGAGCGGGCGCTTCGAATTCATCGGCTGGTACAACGATTTCAGCTTCACCGCCGACGTCAAGCCGGCGGGCCGGCATCTCGTGATCCTGCGCAGGCGGTGAGTGCCGCGCCGACTTGCGAAAGGCAATCTCGTCAGATACGCAGGTGAACCACAAGAAAAAATCTCAAGGGAGATCATTATGGCCGTACCCGATTTCCAATCCTTGATGCTTCCCGTGCTCATGGCAACTGCTGACGGCGAGATCTCGGCCTCGGAGCTTCGGGATCGCGTTGCTGGGAGCGTCAAACTCAGCGAAAAAGACCTGAGAGAGATGCTGCCCAGCGGCCGGCAGACTACCTTTGGGAACCGCACGGCATGGGCGAATGTGTTCTTGCAACGAGCCGGTTTGATCAAAAAGACGGGCCGCGGCGTTTACCGCGCAACTCCGACGGCGCTCCAAGTTCTCGCGGAGCGACCGCTGAAAATTGACATGAAGTTTCTCGAGCGCTTCCCCAGCTATGTGGACTGGCGCCAGCGGAGCGCCGCGGGAGGGTTCGCCAAACCTGCTCCCACAGATCCCGGCGCCCGGACAGCCGAAGTGTCCGCTACTCCCGAGGAACAGATGGGGCGTAGCTATCAGATACTCAGCGGCGCGCTAGAGGCCGACCTCCTTGGTCGTATGCGAGAGATGTCCCCCACTTCGTTCGAGGGGCTCGTCATCGACCTGCTGAGCAAGCTCGGGTATGGGGGCGGCGTGCCCGAAAGAGGAAAGGCAATCGGAGGACCAGGGGACGCTGGCATCGACGGGGTAATTAGCGAAGATGCGCTCGGGCTCGACCGCGTCTATGTGCACGCGAAGCGGTACGGGGCGGGAAATGCGGTAGGGCGACCGGAGGTGCAAGCCTTTTCGGGAAGCCTCGACGGAGTCAGCGGGACAAAGGGCATCCTGATCACGACGGGTTCGATCTCTCCAGCTGCGAATACGCATCGCGCATTGCAAAACGCATCATTCTGATCGACGGCATCGAGCTTGCCCGGTTCATGGTCGAGCAGGAGATAGGGGTCCGCGTCACCGATACATACACGATCAAGAAGATCGACGAAAACTACTTCACCGAGTAAAGAAGTCCGGCTTCACCGAATGGCGTCGAGCGGCGTGCGCCGATCGATCGTCTCCGTTTCTTCCTCGATTCCCAGCGCGTCATTGAACTTGTTGAAGAAGCCGCAGAGCGTGATGCGCAAGGTCAGCTCGACGATTTGAGCTTCAGTAAAATAGCGGCGCAGGCGGGCAAAGAGGGCGTCGTCGACCCGGCTCGGTTGTTCCCAGGCAGCGATCGCGTATTCGACAACGAGCTTGTCCCTCTCGTCGAACTCCGGGTGGTTCCGGTAATGGAGGATGCGGTCGATACCGGCAGGTGAGACCCCTTCGACGACCAGGAAAGATTCGTGATGCGACACGCAATAGTGGCAGGCATTGAGCTTGGAAACGGTCACGATCGCGAGCTCGAGAGTGCGCCTTGGCAAGGTCGCGGCTTCGCGCAGCTCGATCAGCAGCGACATCAAGTGACGCAGCGCCGCCGGGACGTGAGCAAAGACGGCGACCTGGTTGCGGAACGGGCCGTAGATGCCGGCAAACCGCTCGTAGATCCCCGTTAGGTCTGGCGAAAGCTCGGCGGAAGGGATGCTGCGGACGCGTGCCATCTGACTATGTCCGCCTTGTCGTCATGTGACTCCGGTGAACAGGCGCTGCGCCTCAGCTTGCGTCATCGCGGGGGCGAGTGCGTCGAACCGGCCGGTCGTCCTCAGTTCATCGGCAATCCGGCGTGTCAGCGACATCGCCATCAGCGACACGGCGCTGGCCGTGCTCGCGCGCGCGACGCCAAGCGCTTCGAGCTCGGCCACGCTCGGCAGGCCGGCGCGGACGTTGATGTTGATGGGCGCTGCGAGCGTCTTCACCATTCGTGCGATCGTCGCGGGGTCGCGCAAACTGATCGGGTAGAAGCAATCCGCGCCAGCGGCGAGAAAAGCCTTGCCGCGTTCCACTGCCTCTTCGAACCGCGATTTCTCGTCGCCGATGTTGCGCAAGTAGAGATCGGTCCTGGCGTTGATGACGATCGGTACGGCGGCCGCGCGGGCGGCCTCGCGCGCGGCCCGGATGCGGTCGGCGGCGTCGGCAATGCTGCGGATCGGCGCCGCACCCCGCGGCGTCCCGTCTTCGAGATTGACGCCGACCGCACCCGCCCGAATGATCGCGGCCACCGAGTTCATCATTGCATCGGGGGTGTCGCCGTAGCCCGCTTCGATATCGGCGGTTACGGGCACCTGTACAGCCCGCACGATACGCGCGGTGGCGGCAACGACCTCGGCCCAGGGTGTCTGCTCGCCATCGGCACAGCCGAGCGCCCAGGCGACGCCGCCGCTCGTGGTTGCGACTGCCTCGAAACCCGCGGCGACGAAGATGCGAGCGCTCATCGCATCCCAGGCGTTTGGCAGCAACAGCAGCGGCGGTCCATGATGCTTGTTACGAAAAGCCTCGGCCTGCTGCGCTTGCTGTGCCGGAGTCATTGATCGCCTCGAAATGGTCGGCGGCGGATGGCGTTATTCACCCTCGTCCTGGGAACACAAGACGTCAAGCTCGGCGATCTGCGGATCCTCCAGCGTAACGCCGCTGCGGAGCGCGGCAGAGACCTCAGGGATCTTGACGCAATTTCCCGATACGTTCCCTTCCCCGTGATGGTTAAATCTATTACAATCAGTTCGCGGACGGAGAAAAAGCTGCGAGCACGGTGATTAGGATGAGTGCTGGCTATGCCGAGGGCGAACCGGCTGACCGCGTCGTCGCCCGGTTTCTATGCGAATACCATAAGATCTGGCAGAAACATTTTCCAGGTTTGAACAAACGGGCGCATTGGCACGTGATCTTTTCCGCGCGAACCAACTCGAATGAAAGTGTCTCATGTAGATCCATCCACCGCACGCTTTATGGCTTCTACGGTACCGACATCAGGACCTGCATCGAGCGGGTGAAAGACTGCGAGAGAGATGGATTCATCAGCATTGTGGATCCATCCAACCGGCCGTGCACTGCATCCCCAGGGTGCCTGATCGCGGCAACCAGCAAATTAAATGAATGCTTCGATCGGCACGCCAGCGACTCGATAGCCGAATTATGTGCTGCCCTCGGCGAGGGAGAGCGCCGTCGTTTGTGGACGATAAAATGTGACGATGGCGCAATCTCGGGAATCTTCAACTTTCTTGGCAGCTACGAACAGAAATGGCGGGAGACGAGCGAGTTCGTGACCAGGCAAAAGGGGCTAACTCCAGCCCATGTCAATGACGCAATGGATCACCTCGTGACCTACCAGTATTGGGCAATCGTAATGTTGGTTTGGTGGGCGAGCCGGTTTGGCGGTGATCACTCAGCAGCTCTCGTCATCGACGAGATCAACAGCAGAATGTGGGACGCGCTGCAGCTCGGGCATCTCGCGATCAAGGAGCGTGTCGGGAATTTAGTCCGATGGGGCTTCTTCGCCGAACAAACCATAAAAAAACACAAGGCCGTCGCGCTGACGTCGGTCGCGTGCACGGCGATCAGCAAGAGCCTGGCCGAGACCCAGCCGCTGCTCCAGGATCTATATGCAAAGCTCGTCCCCCCGCTAGCGGACGTGATTCCTGTGCGATCGGCGTAGAGTGATGGGGCACTGCCGCGCGGCGGTGGAATCGAGTTAATAGAGGCGGGTCTTGTAGCTCTCGGCAGTATATCGCTCCGACTCCTCGACACTGATGCCGCCGATCTGATCGGCGAGGATGCGACCCAGGGACGGAAAGTCCGAGTGCCCGATCTGCTTATCCGGGTTCCACAGATCGGAGCGAATCAGCGCCTTCCCGCAGTGGAAGTAGATTTCCTCGGCCGCCACCAGAATCCCGCTGCGCGGAACCTTGCCGTTGACCGCGAGGGGATCGAGCAGCGCAGGGTTGGTGGTGACCCGCGCCCGACCGTTGACGCGCAAGGTCTCGTTGATGCCCGGCACAAAGAAGATCAGCCCGATACCCGGCCGCGTGATCAGGTTCCCGAGCGTGTCGACCCGATTGTTGCCGAGCCGGTCGGGGATCAATAGGGTCTCGTCGTTCATCACCCGGACGAAGCCCGGCGCGTCGCCCTTGGGCGAGGCGTCGCACCGCCCCGATGTGTCAGCCGACGCAATGACGACAAATGGCGACCGGGCGATAAAATCGCGGCAATGCTTGTCAAGCCGGCTCAACTGTTTCTTCAGCGAGCGGTCGCTCGGCGCGCCATACGTCTCGCGCAGTCGTCCGGCATTCTCGATCGTGTCCACAGGTCGCCTCCTCGTCAAAGCACCGTCACTATGCCCGTGGCGCGGCGAAACCTCCATTGGCTTTATCGGCTCGCGCGAGTATCAGTCGAAGAATCGTCTGAGGAGGCAGCGGATGGTCGGTCACGTGGTGCTCGACGACGCCGGGACGTTTATGGGCGTGCCGGCCTCCCGCGAGCTATCGAGCAGCAAGGCGGCGCTGCTCGGCATCCCGTTCGATTGTGGTGTCCATCCGACGCGGATCGGGGCGCGGCTAGGGCCACAGGCGATCCGCCAGCATTCGGGTTTGGTTCGGCGCTACGAACCGCCCTCTCACGATTACGACCCCCTCGCCCGCCTCGGCCTCGTCGATTGCGGCAATGTCAGGGTCCGATCCAGCTTTGTCGCCGAGGCGTTCGAGAATATCGAGGCGGCTGTCTGGGAGATTGCCGGCTTCGGCGTTGTACCGGTGACGATGGGCGGCGACGGCGCGGTGACTTTGCCCCAGCTGCGCGCTTTGCATCGCCGCCATTCCGATCTCGTCGTCCTCCACATCGACGCGCATACCGACACCTACCCCGACGATGGCGAAAGTAAATTCACCAGTGGGACGACCTTTACCAGAGCGGCCGAGGAAGGTGTGGTCGACGCCCGCAACTCGATCCATCTCGGAGCGCGCGGTCCGGTGGCACTGCCGGGCCTGTTCGAATATGCCCGCAACTGGGGTTACGAGCTGATCCCCGGCGTCGAGCTCGACAGTCTCGGCATTCCGGCCGCTGTCGCGCATATCCGCCGGCGGCTCGCCGGCCGACCCATCTATCTGTGTTTCGACATGGACGTGTTCGATCCATCGGTGGCACCCGGTGTCGCGACCCCGACCTGGGGCGGGCTCGGCGCCAAGGAGGGCCTGGCACTCCTCGACGGGCTCGCCGGTCTCGACTTTGTCGCCTTCGACGTCAACACGGTGAGCCCGCCGCACGATATTGCCGGAATGACAGCCTTTCTCGCCGGCACCGTGATCCTCAAATGCCTGCAGCTCGCCTGTGTGCGGCTCGAGCTCGAGCGCGAGCGCTCGAATGAATTCGCCCGATGAGCGTCCCGGTTCGCCGCGAGGAGCGGCCTGAAGGGGGCTACCTTGCACGTCTGACGATCGACAACGCCGGCAAACTGAACAGCCTCAACCGGGCATTGATGACCGAGATCGTCGAGACCGCCGGCGGGCTCGCCGCGGACCCCCGGCTGCGACTCGCGGTGGTGAGCGGCGCCGGCGAGCGCGCCTTTGTCGGCGGCGCCGACATCGGCGAGATCGCGGCCCTCGACCATACGACCGCGCGCAGCTTTATCATGCTCGTGCACCATTGCTGCGATGCGTTCCGCCGCCTCCCCGTCCCGGTGATCGCCCGAATCGACGGCTACGCGCTCGGCGCCGGGCTTGAACTCGCCTGCGCCTGTGACTTGCGCATCGCCAGCGATCGATCGGTGTTCGGCATGCCCGAGGTCAGGATCGGGATTCCCTCCGTCGTCGAGGCGGCATTGTTGCCAAAGCTGATCGGCCAGGGCCCCTCCCGCCGGCTGCTGCTGACCGGCGAGACGATCGGTGCGGCCGAGGCACTCGCCTGGGGTCTCGTCGATATCGTGGTGCCGCCCGGCGGGCTCGATGATGCAGTCGACCGCCTCGCCGGTTCGATCCTCGCAGCCGGCCCCCAGGCGATCCGCCTGCAGAAGTCGCTGATCCTCGATTGGGAGGAATTGCCGACCGCAGCTGCTGTAGAACGCGGGATCGATTGTTTCGTCAGCGCGTTCGATACCGACGAGCCGGCGCAGATGGCGGGTGCGATGCTCGCCGAACTGCGCACCCGCCGCCGATCGAACCAGGAATGATTAACCCAAAACGCCGTCGCAAGCCGCTCCGCCTGGCCGAAGGTTCTGAAGACACGCCGCACTACTACGGTCACCGAGAGCGGCTACGTCAACGGCTGATCGCCGCTGGGGCGGACAATCTGCCCGATTACGAGCTCGTCGAGGTGATCCTCTTCGCCAGCAACCCGCGCGGCGATGTAAAGCCGCTGGCAAAGGAATTGCTCGAACATTTCGGCGGCCTCGCCGAGCTGTTGAGCGCCGAGCCCGAAGCGCTCGCCGGCGCCGGGCTCGGCCTCGCCGGCATTGCCGCGTTCAAAGCGGTGCGCGAGGCCGCACTCCGACTGATGCGTTCCGAACTGCACGAGCGACCGGTGGTCGGCTCGTGGGACAAGCTGATCGATTACTGCACCGCGCACATCGCGCACGGCAAGGTCGAGGAGTTCCACATCCTCTTTCTCGACCGCAAGAACGTGCTGATTAAGCATGAGCAGCAGCAGCGCGGGACGATCGACCACACCCCGGTCTACCCCCGCGAGGTGGTCAAGCGCGCGCTCGAGCTCCAGGCCTCGGCGCTGATCCTGGTGCACAACCACCCCTCGGGCGACCCGACCCCCTCCAAGGCGGACATCGCTGTCACCAAGGACATCGTCAAGGCCGCCCAACCGCTCGGCGTGACCGTGCACGACCACTTGATCATCGGCCGCGGCCGGCACACCAGCCTGCGCGACCTCGGGCTGCTGTGACGCTCGGGCCGGCCTCAGCCGTCTTCCGGTTCGAGCCCCAGATGCTTTTCGATGCGGCGCACCCGCAGGTCGAGGTCGTGGAACTTTCGGGCCGGACCCAGCAAGGTGTAGGTCCGACCGGGCTGCCAGATGCCGGTCTCGCGGGCAACAAACTCGCCGAGCGCTTCGTCGAGGCGCCAGAAGCGGTCTGGTCCCGACGGAACTTGGCGCGCGACCTCACGCATGCGTTCCTCGAGCGCGGCAAAATCGAATTCCTTGCGGCTCATGGGATCCTTCCCCCCGGTTCGAGCGGCGGCAGCCCGAGATGCCGCTCGACGCGCAGCATCCGCCGCTGGACTTCGCTGAACTGGATGCCATGGCCAACCACGGAATAGTGATAGAGAGCCACGGTCTCGCGCAGATCGGTGATATCGTGCGTCACCTGTTCCCGCAATCCGGCGATATCCGCGGCCAATTCGTCAATGCGAGCCACATGCCTATCGAGGCGCGCGTCAATTTGTTCGAACCGCCGGTCGATCTGCTCGAACCGCCGGTCATGCTCACTCAGTCGTCGGACGATATCGCCTACCTGCTGGGCGACTTCGGTCAGCAGCTGATAGACGGCGGCGATATCGGGGCCGTTGACACCGCTCATGCGATCAGCTGAACCATGGTTTCCCCGACAACTCCTATACATCCATTCTGCCGGGG
>DATEQL010000697.1:0-3376 GCA_035272665.1 Allostellaceae bacterium | reverse complement strand
GTCGTGGAGAAATGGCAGCGCGAGCGGGTCCCCACACTGTTGGCGGGGTTCCTTGACCGGCTGCGGCGCATGCCGGAGCTGCTCGAATCGATCCATGCAACCGGTCCGGGCCATTTGGGCGTCGCGGAGCGGGGCATCATGGGACTGGTAAATCAGACCAGGCTGCGCCGGATTCTGACCCGCATGCTCGACGAGAACGAGTTCCTGAGCCCCTACGGGATCCGTTCACTGTCGCGCTATCACGCCGAGCATCCCTATGTCTTTTCGATGGGCGGTCAGGAATTTCGCGTGAGCTATTTGCCGGCGGAGTCGGACAGCGGCATGTTTGGCGGCAACTCCAATTGGCGGGGGCCGATCTGGATGCCGGTCAACGCGCTGATCATCCGCGCCCTGATGCACTATTTTTCGTATTACGGTGACAACTTCAAGATCGAGTGCCCCACCGGGTCCGGCAATTTGATGAACCTATTCGAGGTCGCCCACGAAATCACCAATCGCCTAACCCGGATCTTTCTGCGCGACGAAGCGGGGCGACGCCCGGTGTTCGGAGGCGCCGAAAAATTCCAGCGCGATCCTCATTGGCGCGACAATTTGCTGTTCTACGAATACTTCCATGGCGACAATGGCGCCGGGCTCGGCGCCAGCCATCAGACGGGTTGGACCGGGGTCGTCGCCAGCCTGATCGACATTTTTGGCAAGCTCGATGCCGAGACCTTGCTGCAGGGCGGCCGGGGCGCGGTCTTCGGCCGAGAGATAGAGACGGCGTAGGCAGGTTTGGCCATGGCGACCATGCCGCGCTATCCGTCGCTGTTTCAGATCAACACCCGGGTTTGGCTCCAGCGTCTGTCACGCGAAGCCGGCAAACCAATCACCCTGGCCGACATCGACGACGCGACGATCGACAGCTTCGCGGAAAGGGGCTTCGACTGGATCTGGCTGTTGAGCGTGTGGCAGATCGGCTCCGCCGGCCGGGCTGTTTCGCGCGGCAACCCGCAATGGCGCTCCGAATTCCAGGCGGTTCTCCCCGACCTCACCGAGGACGACATCTGCGGCTCCGGTTTTGCGATCACCGCCTATAGCGTCAGCGAGGCGCTCGGCGGCGAGAGCGCGCTGGCGCAATTCCGCGGAAGGCTGGCGCGGCGCGGCATCAAGCTGATGCTCGATTTCGTGCCGAACCACACCGCCCCCGACCATCCATGGGTGAAAACCCATCCCGACTACTACATCGAAGGCAGTGAGGCGGCGCTCGCGGCGGCGCCGGGGAATTACCTGCGGGTCGACACCGACTGGGGATCCAAGATCCTGGCCTATGGCCGCGATCCGAATTTTCCGGGTTGGCCCGACACCCTGCAGCTCAACTACGGCAATCCCGAACTGCAGAGGGCACGGATCGACGAACTGATCGCGATAGCCGGCAAGTGTGACGGCGTGCGCTGCGACATGGCGATGCTGCTGCTGCCCGAGATTTTCCAGCGCACCTGGGGATTGACGCCGGAGCCGTTCTGGCCGAAGGCGATCCCAGCGGTCCGCGCGAGATATCCCGCCTTCACTTTCATGGCAGAGGTCTATTGGGATCTCGAATGGGAATTGCAACAGCAGGGCTTCGCTTATTGCTACGACAAGCGGCTCTATGACCGCCTGCGGGACGGCCATGCCACGCCGATCCGCGGCCACCTGCTCGCCGGCCTCGATTACCAGGACAAGCTCTCTCGCTTTCTCGAAAACCACGACGAGCCGCGCGCTGCCGCCGAATTTCCCTGGCCGCAGCACCAGGCGGCGGCGATCATCACCTTTCTGTCGCCCGGCCTGCGCTTCTTTTATGAAGGCCAGTTCGAGGGCGCACGGGTACGAGTGCCGCCCCATCTTGGCCGCGGTCCCGTCGAGCCGATCGACCAGGAAGCCGCCGCGTTCTATGCCAAGCTCCTGAGCGTCCTAAAGGGGACCGGCGCCTTTCGCGACGGCGCCTGGTCGCAGATCCAGGCATCGCCGGCATGGTCCGACAACTGGACCTCGGATGGCTTCGTCGCCTACGCCTGGGCCGGCGAGGACGGCAGCCGCCATTTAGTCGTCGTCAATTACGCCGGCAACCAGGGCCAGTGCCGCCTGCCGCTGCCATTCCCGGAATTGCGTGGCAAGCACGTCCGCCTAGCCGATCTAATGGGGGCGGAAATCTACGACCGGGACGGCACGGAACTGGTCGATCGTGGCCTCTACATCGACCACGCGCCCTGGCATTTCAACGTGTTCGTGCTGCGGGCGATCTGACATAGCCATGCGCCGGAGGCTCGCTGCCGCCGCCGCTCTGTCCCTTCTGGTCGCTGCGTGTACGAACATCGGTCCGTCCGCGGTGTCGCCATCATTACGCTCGTGGGAGATCTGCCTCAAATGTACGAGAATGCCGCCTTTCTCGCCGTTTTTCTTCTGATCTACAGCGCGGTCGCGGGCCGGATCGAACGGTCCCTGATCAGCGGGCCGATCGTGTTCACGGTGGTCGGTTTTATCCTCGGCCCTGATGGGTTGGGCGTGTTGCGCATCAACATAAGCGGTGAGGGATTGCGCTTTCTGGCCGAGCTGACCCTCGCCATGGTACTGTTCACCGATGCCGCCAACGCGGATTTTGGTGTCGTCCGGCGCAATTTGGGCCTCCCGGAGCGACTTCTCGGCGTCGGTCTGCCACTGACGATCCTCCTCGGCTTTCTCTTCGCCGCAATCGTGTTCCCCTCGCTCGATATTTTGGAGATGGCATTGCTGGCGACGATCTTGGCGCCGACCGACGCGGCCCTCGGCAAGCCGGTTGTGGCGAACCAGGCGGTCCCGGCGGTTATGCGCGAGGGGCTCAATTTGGAAAGCGGTCTCAACGACGGCATCTGTGTGCCGATCGTAGTGATCCTGCTCGGGCTGGCGGTCGGCACCCAGATCGAGGGCGGAACCGTTGGGCACGTCGTCTGGGTGGTCGTCGAAGAAATCGGGATCGGCGCGTTGGTCGGGCTCGCGTTGACCTGGCTCACCGTTCGGATGGTGCGCTTCGCCGAAGGGCGAGGCTGGATCAGCAAGAACTGGGTGGAAATCCCGATCGTGGCCCTCGCGGCGGCGTGCTTTGCAGCGGCGCAGGCGGCCGGCGGCAGTGGATTCATCGCGTGCTATGTCGGCGGACTCCTATTGAGCGGGTTGGGCGAGCACCACAAGGAAGAGCTGCTGCGAGGCGCCGAGCACATGGGCGAAGCGCTGGCGCTGCTGACATGGGTGGTGTTCGGCGGTATCGTGGTCGCCCGCATGATCGACCGTGTTACCTGGCCGGCGTTGCTCTATGCGGTGCTCAGCCTGACCGTGATACGTATGCTGCCGGTCTTTTTGTGCCTGATCGGCACGCGCACGA
>DATEQL010000696.1:0-4030 GCA_035272665.1 Allostellaceae bacterium | reverse complement strand
GGCCGCGGTTTCCCGAAGCCGAGGGCGTGATCAATTTACGGGAGATCGTGATGTCCAGAAGATGCATCGTTTCGGCCATTGCAGCGACAATCACTCTGGTGACCGTCGCTGGCGGCGCCGCGGCGCTGGCAGCGGGACCTGAAAACAGCGTGGCCAGCTTTGGTGTCGACTATTCGATGCTTCGGAATGAGAGGATTGGGCAGATTTCCGATGTCTACCGCCCCTCCCGGTCCTCACGCGCCCTGCCTCTCGATTTGCCTATTTGGTTCCAGGCTTGCCGGCTTACCGTTTACAGAGCCATCTCGGCGAATCACACTCAAATAGCGAGCCACTCCCGCAGCTTCGACCACCGCCGTCGCGCCCTTCCTCCCTTGACGGCGATCGCCAGTGACTTCCGCTGCCCGACGAGCACGACCAGCCGCTTCCTCCGCGTGTAGGCGAATCTGTATCACCGTGTCGCCCGGGCAGAAGGTCCAGCGAGCGGGCGATCGCGCGGCGGTAGCTCAGCCGGCGGCGCGAAACGGATAGAGGCCAGGCCAATCTCCGAAAATCGCGGTGTGACTGACGAGCCCGGTACCCTCGTGCCAGAGATGGAGCTGGTAGCCCGGCGGCTCGAAAACGAATTGCAGCGGTGCCTGCGGCGGCTCGAGATCGAGCAAGAGCTGATGGGCCGTGCTCGGCGCGGTTCCGGCGACTGTGCCGGCAAAGCGGCGGTCGATTGCGCGGTGCAGATGGCCGCATAAGATGCGCTCGATCTGCTGATTGAGGGACACGATCTCGGCAAAGGCGGCGGCGTCCCGCAGCCCGTAACGGTCCATATGCGCGATGCCGGTGGCGAAGGGCGGGTGGTGCATCAGGACGACGGTCGGCCGCTCGGGCGCAGCCCCCAGCGTCTAATCGAACCAAGCGAGCCGCTCTGCGCATAGCACCCCGCCATGCTCGCCTGGAATACCGGCCGCATCTATGGCGTCAACCCCGCCTGGTCCCGCGCCGGATTGCCCTCGTCGATGACGATCCGCTACACCGAAGAGGCGCATGGCGAAATCGAGCACCCGGTCGTTCGTGCAGCACTCGTGCGCGGAGCGCTCCGGCGCGGGTCGATGCGGGTCAACTCGCGAGCAGCCTCAGGAGGCAGTGCACACCCGTGAACGGCCCTCTGACGCGCGGGATCGTGAGCATCAGGTTGCGGATGCGACGCATGAAATGACCGGCATAATCGAGATCGATACAGCCGCTCCGGAATGTCGATCTCGCAGCGTCCGGCGGCCGCGGCGCAGGAAGGCGAGCGGGAAGTGCAGACGCAGCGAAAAATGCTTGGTCAGCTCGTGCTCCCTCACGATTTCGTCGAGATACGCTTTTTCCATGTGACGGGGCGCGAGGCCTAGCTGCTCACCGGCCAGCAGTCCCTGGTGCAGATCATCCCACGCGCAGTCGGGCAGGAATTGACGGGTCCTATGCCCGCGCTCGAGCTTGAAGGCATGTTGCGCCTGCCAGGCGGCGTCGAGCGTAAGCTCGTACATCCTGCGACTCAGCGCTGCAGTTTCCTTTTTACAAGAACAGATACAGCCCAGGTGCGGTGAACTTGTCGCGCAGGAAATTCTGCACCTCGGCCGCATGCTCCATCTGCCGCCGATGCATATCCGGATCCTGCCACGCCTTGCCCCGCCGCCGCTGCGCGGCCAGAATCTCCCGCTCGAGCTGCTGGATCTCGATTCTGAGCACGTCGCGCTGGGGAGGAGCCCCCGTCCGGAGGATGGTCGGTCGACGAGCAGCAGCCGGCCGCCGCCCAGCCATAAGTCCGTACACCGGAGAGCGACAAGACCCCCGAAATCGTCGCCTAGTAGATCGCTAAGCCGGGCAAATCTCTGCGCGTAGCAGTCGAGGGCGGCGCCCTTCTTGGTGTGGGTTCGGTCACGGACGCGGGAGAGACCACTTTGAACTACGTCTCGCCGGACGGAAGGTTTCGCGGGGTCAGTCGGGCCTTGCTTGGCGCACTCGAAGCCCGCGCGATAGAACGCGGCAATTTGCGGTGTACTCTCGTCAGCACTGAGACGGCCCGTCGCTTCTACCATGCTGCGGGTTATATTGAAGACGGACCCCAGCCGACAAATTTGGTACACATTCGAGGTATCCGATGTCGAAGCAGCTAGCCGTACGCAAACCTTAACTATGCGCGGTTCCGCGCGGATGCAGAGAGGTAAGCGGTGCCCGAGATCGCCAACCAGCACTGGTCGGCCCGGCGTTACGCCGAGACAGCCCATTTCGTGCCGGCGCTTGGTGCGCCCGTGGTCGAGCTGCTGGCGCCATCCGCCGGGGAGCGCGTCCTCGATCTCGGCAGTGGCGACGGTGTGTTGACGGAAAAGATCGTCGCCGCAGGTGCCACGGTCGTGGCCGTCGATCTGGCTCCCGACATGGTCGCCGCGGCACGGGCGCGCGGCCTCGATGCCCGGGTCATGCCCGGGCAGAACCTCACTTTCGACCGCGAGTTCGACGCGGTGTTCTCGAACGCCGCGCTGCATTGGATGCGGCCCCCGGAGGCGGTTCTCGACGGCGTGCGCCGGGCGCTCAAGCCCGGCGGCCGCCTGGTCGGCGAGATGGGCGGCCACGGCAACACCGCTGCGATCATCGTCGCGCTGAGCGCGGTTCTCGTTCGCCATGGGCTCGACGCACACCGGCTCAGCCCGTGGTATTTCCCCTCTGCCGATGCTTATCGCGAAAAGCTCGAACAGGCCGGCTTCACGGTCGAGGACATCCGCATCATACCGCGCCCGACGACGTTGCCGACCTCGATCGAGCCATGGCTGGACACCTTCGCCCAATCTTTTTTCGACGCGTTGCCGGAGCCGGATCGATTACCGGCGCGCGCCGCGGTGGTCGAGCTGTTGCGGCCCGTGTTGATGGACGAAAAGACCGGCAACTGGATCGCCGACTACGTGCGGCTACGCTTCCGCGCGACGCTTCCGGCTTGAGCAGCGTCGGCGCGAATCGGGTCGGCGAGGACCCCGCCATCTTGGCGCCACGATCGCAGCCTATGATCTGAGGGATCGAAATGGTGCGCAGACCGGCCGTTACCTGTCCCTGCTCCTTCCCTGAGGGCCCCTTTTACCTCCCTCAGACCCTCCCTGCTGGCGATGCCTCATGGCATCGCAAGTGGTTGTTTTCGTGGGCTTTTTCTGGCATGAACCGAGGCGAAATCGATTTTTGTCCCTGAGTGAGGGAGGCGCGCGTGCGGCGGTGGCGCGACCGAGGCTGGCGCGCTAAGCTCTGGGGCATGCAGCAGCAGATCCGGATCCGCGGGGCGCGGGAGCACAATCTCAAGAATATCGACGTCGACCTGCCGCGCGACAGCCTGGTGGTGATCACCGGGCTGTCGGGATCGGGCAAGTCCTCGCTCGCCTTCGACACGATCTATGCCGAGGGCCAACGCCGCTATGTCGAAAGCCTGTCGGCTTATGCGCGGCAGTTCCTTGAATTGATGCAGAAGCCCGAGGTCGAATCGATCGAGGGGCTGTCACCGGCGATCTCGATCGAGCAGAAGACGACCTCGCGCAACCCGCGCTCGACGGTCGGCACGGTGACCGAGATCTACGACTACATGCGCCTCCTATGGGCGCGGGTCGGCGTGCCCTACTCTCCGGCGACCGGTCTGCCGATCGTCAGCCAGACCGTCTCGCAGATGGTCGACCGGGTGCTGGCGATGCCGCAGCGCACCCGGCTCTATCTGCTCGCGCCGATCGCCCGCGGCCGCAAGGGCGAGTACCGCAAGGAATTGGCCGAGCTGAAGCGGCGCGGCTTCCAGCGGGTCAAGATAGACGGCAAGATGATGGAGCTCGACGAGGTCCGGCCGCTCAACAAGAACCTCAAGCACGACATCGAAATCGTCGTCGATCGCATCATCGTCGACGGCGACCTCGGCAATCGGCTCGCCGATTCGTTCGAGACGGCACTCGATCTGGCCGACGGGATCGCAATCACCGAAAACGCCGATTCGGGCGAGCGTACGATCTTCTCGGCGAAGTTCGCCTGCCCG
>DATEQL010000695.1:0-11134 GCA_035272665.1 Allostellaceae bacterium | reverse complement strand
CATGCTGCTGCCTGCCACCGGCATGGGCCCCAACGGATCCGTCGGCTTCGACCTGCTGCAATGGAGCAACACGAAGTTTCTGGTGCTGCCGGTCGTCACCCTGTCGATGATCCCGATCGGCATCCTCGCCCGCACCACCCGGGCTGCGGTGGCCGAGGTCCGCAATCAGGATTTTGTCCAGACCCTGCGTGCGAAGGGGCTTTCGGAATGGGCGGTCACCCGGCACGTCTTGAAGAATTCGCTGCCGCAGGTGATGGCGGTCATGGGATTGCAGTTCGGCTATCTGCTCGGCGGCTCGATCCTGGTCGAGACCGTGTTTACCTGGCCCGGCAGCGGCTTTCTGTTGAGCAAGGCGATCATCAATCGCGACGTGCCGGTATTGCAGGGGACGATCCTGACCCTGTCGCTGGTTTTCGTCGCCACCAATCTGGTCGTCGATCTGCTGCAGTCGCTGATCGACCCCAGGATCAGACGGGCGTGACAGATTATATTCCCGTCATTCCCGACTATCCCTTCGTCGTTCCCGCGAAAGCGGGAATCCAGCGGGGCAGGTCCGCAGCGTTCGCCCTGGGCCCTCGCTTCCGCGAGGGTGACGGTGTGTTTCGGATGAACGAAGGCCGGGTCACGTGACCGACGCCATCGTCCTCGACGAACCGCAGGAGGCCTTCGAGGAGCAGGCGCTGCCCGCGACGCGGGTGCGCGGCTATTGGCAATCGGTCTTCTACCGCTTGCGCCACGACCCGGTAACCCTGGTCTTTGCCACGATTGTGCTGCTGATCGTGCTCGCGGCGGTGTTCGCCCCGCTATTGGCGCCGTTCGACCCCTACAAGGAAAGCATCGTCGGGCGCCTGAAGCCGCTCGGCTGGCGCGACCATCCGCTCGGCACCGACGAGCTCGGCCGCGACATGCTCTCCCGATTGCTCTTTGGCGGCCGCGTGTCATTGCTGATGGGTGTCGTGCCGGTGCTGATCGCCTCCATGGTCGGCGGCATGCTGGGGGTCATCGGCGGGTTTGTCGGCGGGCGGACCAACACCGCCATCATGCGCACGATGGACGTCTTCTACGCGTTTCCATCGGTACTGCTGGCAGTCGCGATCGCCGGGGCGATGGGCGGCGGCATGGCCAACGGCATGCTGGCATTAACCTTGGTGTTCATCCCGCCGATGTGCCGCGTCGCCGAAACCGCGACGACGCAAGTGCGGGCATTGGATTTTATCGAGGCGGCCCGCGCCAGCGGCGCGCGCACGATGACGATCATCCGCTACCATGTCCTCGGCAATGTGCTGGGACCAGTGTTCATCTACGCCTCGTCCCTGGTCAGTGTCAGCATCCTGCTGGCCTCCGGTCTGTCCTTCCTCGGCCTCGGCGTGCGCCCGCCGTTGCCGGATTGGGGGCTGATGCTGAGCACCCTGCGACAGTCAATCTACGTCGTGCCGTTGGTCTGCGCGTTGCCGGGGCTGGCGATCTTCATCACGTCGATCTGCTGCAATCTCGTCAGCGACGGACTGCGCGCGGCGATGGACGTACGGATGTAGTCGTGCGCCCGCTCTCGAACGGCGATTTCCGCCTCGATCCGCGCGACCGCGGCGGCCCGCTTCAGCCGCTGCTGATCGCCCGCGATCTGCGCAAGCATTTCCCGGTCAAGGGCACCGGCGGGAAGTCGGTCAAGGCGGTCGACGGCGTATCCTTCACGGTACGCAAAGGCGAGACATTGGGGGTCGTCGGTGAATCCGGCTGCGGCAAGTCGACATTGGCCCGGCTGCTGTTGCACCTGGTGGTGCCGGATGCCGGCGAATTGGTGTTCGACGGCGATCTGGTCGACACGCGCGAGCTGCCGGTGGATGAGCTCCGCCGTCAAGTGCAGATCGTCTTTCAGGATTCGTATTCCTCGCTCAACCCGCGCATGCCGGTTCGCGATTCGGTGGCCTTTGGCCCGTTTGTCCAGGGCAAGAAAAAGCAGCAGGCGCGGGATATCGCAGGCGAGATGCTCGGCAAGGTCGGTCTCGATCCCGACTTGTTCGGTCCGCGCTATCCGCACGAGCTGTCGGGCGGACAAAAGCAGCGAGTGAACATTGCTCGCGCACTCGCTACCGACCCGCGCATGGTCATCCTCGACGAACCGGTCTCGGCACTCGACAAATCGGTCGAAGCGCAGGTGCTGAACCTATTGCGCGGGCTGAAACGGCAATTCAACCTGACCTATCTGTTCATCAGCCATGATCTGAACGTGGTGCGCTATCTCAGCGACCGGGTCTTGGTGATGTATCTCGGGCGCGCGGTCGAAATCGGCCCGATCGACGCGGTCTTCGAGCGCCCGCTTCACCCCTATACGCGCGCGCTACTGGCATCGCGGCCATCGATGGACCCGGCCCGGCGGATCGAGGAGGCGCCGATCAGCGGCGATCCACCAAACCCGATCGACCCGCCATCGGGCTGTCGTTTCCACACCCGGTGCCCATTCGCCGAGACGCCGTGCGAGACGACCGATCCGGCGCTCGGCATCTGGGAAGGACCACAATCGCATGTCGCGGCCTGCCACATGCACGATGTGGCCTCGGGTCACAGCCGGCTGGCTTATGGCTGAGCCGATGGCAAGCGGCACCGGCGCGCTGGCCGAGGTGTCTGATCTCACGGTGCGCTTTGTGACCCGCGAAGCCACCGTGCACGCTGTGAACGGGGTGAGCTTCCGGGTGCAACCCGGCGAGGTGCTGTGCATACTCGGAGAATCGGGCTCGGGCAAGACCGTGACCCTGCGGGCATTGATGCGGCTCTTACCGCCGCGGCGCACCCAGATCACCGGCACCGTACGCGTCGACGGCCACGATGTGCTCGGGATGCGGCCTCGCGCACTGCGCGACCTGCGCGGCGGGCTGGTGGCGATGGTCTTTCAGGAGCCGATGACGGCGCTCGACCCGGTCTACACGGTCGGCCAGCAGATCGGCGAGACGCTGCGCCGCCACACCTGCTGCGACCGGCGCGCGGCGCGGGCTCGGGCATTGGAATTGCTCGAATTGGTGCGGATCCCGTCGGCCGAGCGGCGGCTCGACGCTTATCCGCACGAATTGTCCGGGGGGCTGCGCCAGCGCGCGATGATCGCGATGGCCTTGTCGTGCAACCCGCGCCTGCTATTGGCCGACGAGCCGACGACCGCCCTCGACGCCACCGTGCAGGTACAGGTGCTGGTGCTATTGCGCCGGCTGCAGCGCGAGCTCGGCATGGGCATGATCTTTGTCACCCACGACATTGGCGTCGCCGCCGAGATTGCCGACACGGTCGCGGTCATGTATGCCGGCCGCATCGTCGAAAGCGGGCCCGTCGCGCGCGTGTTGCAGGCGCCGGCTCATCCCTATACCGCGGGGCTGCTGGCCTCGACCGTGCACGGCCAGCCCCGTGAGCGCGACATCGACGCTATCCCTGGCAGCCCGCCCGATTTGCGGCGCTTGCCGCCGGGCTGCAGCTTTGCGCCACGCTGCCCGCGGCAGACCGCCGATTGCCGCCGCGCGTTTCCCGAACCGCGTTTTCCCGAACTCGATCACATGGCCGCGTGCTTCGCCGTGATGGGCGCGGTCGGCGTGCCGAGTTAGCCGTCCAACGGCCCCAACGGGCCGCTGTCCGGGGGAGAGCAAATCCGTCGTGTACTGTTCAGTTGTCCTGCTCCGACGCGACCTTCCAGAAGTCGATACGAGACTGGAGTGGAGTCGCGAGTGCGCCGTTCGGCGCAGTGAACGCGGCAATGACGGCACGGACCGCACGGCCGCCATTGCTGATCACAAAGGCGTTCTCGGTGACCCCGACCGTGGCGCCGAGATTAATCGTCATAAAGCCGGTGCAGTTCCGATTGACCGTATAGCTGCCGGTCTGCCCGGTTCTGAACGTTTCGTCCAAGCCCAGGTCCGTACCCCCATTGCCAGGGTAATCTATCTGTGTGAAACCGCCCCTGCCGTCAAACGTGCCGAGACCGACCACAACGCCTGGTCCCGGTGGTGAAGCCGCTACAATAGTGAGAACGGCAAAGGCGTAATCGCCCTTGAGCGTCGCGTTCGAGCAGCCTAAATCGTCGTCTCCTCCTGCCCGGGCCGGTCCGCTCAGCGCCGGCAAGACGATCGCCGCCGCCAACATTCCCTTAAAAAGCAGCCTTTTCATCTTCGCCTCCGTTCATTCGGAACGGCCGATCGAACCCTGCTCAACGGAGCGCGCTATGAGCCCGGTATAAAAAGTTATAAATTCCGATAAAATTGCGGAAATTCGGGGGGCGCGGGAGGCATGGGCTCGCCCGCCACGGACAATGTTTTCGGGTTCGCGGGCTTCCGTCTCGACCGGCACGGCGTGTTCCGGCGCGACGAGCGCGGTGTTTTCGTGCCGATGGCGATCGGCTCGCGGGCGCTCGACGTTCTCGGCGTGCTGGTCGGGCGGGCGGGGGATCTCGTCTCGAGGGACGAGATCATCGCTGCCGTCTGGCCGTCGACGGTGGTCGAGGACAACAATCTGAACGTGCAGATCGCGGCGCTTCGCCGGATCCTTGACGACGGGCGAGCGGAAAGCAGCTGCATCCAGACGGTGCCGGGACGCGGCTACCGTTTCGCCGTCCCGGTGACCCTCGTCGCGGCAGATACCGCGGCACTCCCGCCGAGCGGCGTGCCGCCGCTGCCGGATAAGCCGTCGATCGCGGTGCTGCCCTTCGCCAACATGAGCGGCGACCCCGAGCAGGAGTTCTTCGCCGACGGGATTGCCGAGGACATCATCACCGCGCTGTCGCGCTACCCCTCGCTGTTTGTCATCGCGCGCAACTCGTCCTTCACCTACAAGGGCCGCGCGGTTGATGTGAAGCAAGTCGGCCGCGAATTGGGTGTTCGCTATGTGCTCGAAGGCGGCATGCGCAAGGCCGGCAACCGCATCCGCGTCACCGCTCAGCTCGTCGAAGCCGAGACCGGCAAGCATGTCTGGGCCGAGCGCTACGACCGCGATCTCGCGGACATTTTCGCGCTGCAAGACGAGATCACCGAGGCAGTGACGATCGCCATTGCACCGGCCATCGCTAATGCCGAGCAGCACCGCGCCATGCGCAAGCCGCCGGGCAGCCTCGACGCCTGGGCCGCCTACCAGCGCGGCCTGTGGCATTTGAGCAAATACACTGTGGACGACAGCACTCTCGCGCAGAGATTCTTTCAGCAGGCCATCGATTTCGACCCCACCTTCGCCGGTAGCTACACGGGCCTCGCCATGGCTCAAGGCCAAGCGGCCGACTTTCAGACACGCGGTCTCCCCGAAACGCTGAGCTCGTTCGAGGCGCTGGCCCGCCGGGCGGTCGCGCTCGATGGTAGCGATGCGGAAGCACGCTCCCGCCTTGCTATTGCGCTCAACTCGCGCGGCGATCATCAGGGGGCGCAGGCCGAAGCCGAGCGGGCCTTGGTAATAAGTCCGAACCTGGCCGATGCACACGGAGTGCTCGGCGTGGTGCTGACCTTCTCGGGGCGACCGAAGGAAGGGCTCGCGGCACTCGAAACATGCATCCGGCTCGACCCCCGCGCGCCGACCCTGGCGATCCGTTTGAACCAGATGGCGTTGGGACTTTATTACTCGCGCGAATACGCGGCTGCGGTCGAGGTGGCCAAACGGGCGATCCGGTCATACCCCGATTTTCCGCTGCCCTACCGTTGGCTTGCCGCCGCGCTCGGCCAGTTGGGTCGGATCGGGGAAGCGAAGGAAGCGCTGGAGAAGGCCATCACGGTCGTGCCGGGTTCGTTCGACATGTATGTCCGTGAGCGCGTGCCGTGGATGCGGCCGGAAGACCACGCCCACATGCTCGAAGGGTTGCGCAAAGCTGGGATGCCGGAGGAATGAGACCCGGCTGCCGCGACGAACTCTGGGCAGCGACGGCGGGTCGGGCGGCGGCTGGCCGCGATATTGGCCAGCAGCACACTTTCCGCGAACGCAGATCAGCGGAAGGGGTTGGTTATGATGATCCCCTCGATCTCCCGACCATGGGCCATGTCCTCGGTGTAAAGCTCGCGGCATCCGAGGGCACGGGCGCGGCGATGATCGCGCTGTCCCAATATGAGAAGCCGTGAGACGCCTTGATTTCCGATGCCCCGGCGAGGATCGAGAGGGTGATCTCCTGCACTCTAAAACGGGTCCATGTCGCGATCAGACCCGTAGCGATCTCATGGGACAAGGGGTCGGGCCGCGTCGATCGCGTCGCCTGTACATAGAATTCCTGCAGCACCTGCACCGACAGCGCCCCGTCGTCCCTCTCCAGCAAGTCAATCGCCCGATCCCGCTTGGACGCTTCCGCCGGATGACGACTGATCGAATACAGCAGGATGTTGGTATCGAGGAAATGCCGCGGGGTCATACGCCGCGGCGATGAAGATCGTCGCGGGACAGCCGGTCGGATGCCTGGAATGCAGTGACGCGCTCGCGCAGCGCACGCTCCTCGCGCTTGAGACGTTCGGTCTCGGTTTCGCCCGAGCCAAGTTCGAGCAAAAACCGCTTCACCAGCGCCGATACCGACGTATCCCGTTGGGCGGCTATCATCCGGGCCCACCGGTAGGTTTCTTCGTCGAGTGATACTGTGATATTCTTCATGTAACCACAGTACCGTGCCACAGCAACACCCGTCAACCCGACCAACGGCGCTGGGGCGCCGCGCACGATTTGTCGGCTGGCGGCGGGCGGGATGCATGATAGGTTCGCGCGAGCCGGCCAAGGAGGAACCGATGACCGATGCGCTGACCGTCATTCGACACGCCGAGCGGCCGACCGTGGCGTTTCCGGGCGGTGCCACTTACCACCCGATCATCGGCGACGACACCGGCGCCGGTATGCCGATCCGCACGGGCGTACAGACCTCGCCACCGGGCTACCAGACGCGGCTGCACTCGCACCCCTATGTCGAGGTGCTGACCGTACTCGAGGGCCGCGGCGAGGCGTGGTTAGAGTGTGAGGACGGCGTCGTCTGCCTCGAGCCCGGGATGTCGATCGCATTCCCGGCTAATCGGGTGCACGCGTTTCGCGTGGTCGGCGACCGGCCGCTCGTTACCTACGGCATCCACGCCTCGGACAAGCGGATCGTCAACTATGTCGAGCCGCCGGCCGGCGGCGGCTGACCCCTTCCCTTCCGCGCTCCGCCGCGGCACATTCGACCGTTCTTGCAATCAGGGAGACCAGTGATGGCCATCAGCCGTTTCGATCTGACCCAGCCGCCCGGCCCGCGGATGAGCCGCTGCGTGGTGCGCGACAATACTGTCTATCTCGCCGGGTTGACCGCCAGCGACGCGACGCAGGACATCAAGGGCCAGACCAAGCAGATCCTCGACAAGATCGACGGCTACCTGGCGCAGGCGGGGACCAGCAAGTCGAACCTGCTGTCGGCCAATCTGTGGATCAAGGACATGGCGTTGTTCGCCGACATGAACTCGGTGTGGAACGCCTGGGTCGATCCCGAAAACCCGCCGGCGCGCGCCTGTGTGAAGGCCGATATGGCGCGCCCGGAGATCCTCGTCGAAATCATGGTGACCGCCGCCAAATAGGGCGCTGACGCGCTTGCCCGATTACCTCGCCCCGCTTGCGGGGAGAGGTCGGCGCACGCGCATGTGCGCGAACGCCGGGTGAGGGGCAGCACTTCCGCCTCACAGGCGATTGGTCGGAAAGACTACGCCCCTCACCCCGGGCCCTCTCCCCGCAAGCGGGGCGAGGGAGACCAAAATTGGCGACGGGCGTACCAACCGGTCAGATCAGGAGAAACCGATCTCGCCATCGATAACGTGTTCGACCCCGAGCTCGGGGATCGACAAGGTGATCCGCGGTTTGAGCAGGGCGCTTTCCGCGAGCCGTCCCTTGGCGAGCGCATCGCGCACCGCGGTTTCGATCTCGCGTTGCGAGGTCACCCCGACGACCTTGAGGAATTTGCGGATGTCCATGTTGAAGCGGTCTTCGTTCATCGTTCACCCTTCGTAATAAGACTGCTGGACGGTATCGGCTCACGTAGCTCCGCGCTGTTTGTCTCGCAATACCTCGCCTCCCTGATAATCCTCGATCCCGGCACGGCATCCCCGGCGCAGGAGCCGATCGCGCGCTATCAGGAATTGCGTCGAAGAGGGCAGCTCCAACCCGACCCGGCGCAAGAGCTCGCGGTCGAGCAGCTGCAGAGCCTCTACCGCGCTCTATTGGATTATCGGCCGGAGACAGGGCTGCGCGGGTGGGTGGCGCGTTTTGGCCTCACCGAGAACGGGCGCGCCCACGCACCGGCGGGTCTCTATTTGTACGGGCCGGTCGGGCGCGGCAAATCGATGCTGATGGATCTGTTCTTCGCTGCGGTGCCGAGCCCGCGCAAGCGGCGGGTCCATTTCCACGCCTTTATGCTCGAAGTGCACGATCGCATCGAGCAGGAGAGGCGGAATGAGACCACTGCGCCGATCCTCAAGGTCGCCGCCGACATCGCCCATGAGGCGGCGCTATTGTGCTTCGACGAGTTTCAGGTCGACGACATCGCCGACGCGATGATCTTGGGGCGCTCGTTCACCGCGCTCTTCGACGCCGGGGTTGTGGTCGTGGCGACGTCAAACCTGGCGCCGGACCGGCTCTACGAGCATGGCCTACAGCGCGAGCTCTTTTTGCCCTTTCTGGCGCTCCTCAAACAAAGACTCCACGTGCTCGAGCTCGAAGGCGGGCGCGACTGGCGGCTCGCCCGACTGGTCGGGAAGGCGGTCTATCACTACCCGCTCGACGCGGCGGCGCACGAAGCGCTCGCGAGCGCCTTCGCCGAATTGACCGACGGAGCTCCCGGCGAGAGCATGGCGCTCCCCGTCAAGGGGCGTTTCCTTGTGGTGCCGCGTGCTGCCCGCTCGGTCGCGTGGTTCGGCTTTGCCGAACTCTGCGAGCGACCGCTTGCCGCCGCCGATTACCTTGCAATCGTCGAGCGTTTTGCGGCCGTCATCGTCGACGGGATCCCGCGGCTTTCACCCCTGCAGCGCGACGCCGCACGTCGTTTCAACATCCTGATCGACACCCTCTACGAGGCGCGCACCTTGTTGATCGCGTCGGCCGAAGTCCTGCCCGAAGAAATCTACACCGCCGGCGATGGCGCTTTCGAGTTCCAACGCACTGTCTCGCGGCTGATCGAGATGCAGAGTGAGGATTACATCGCCAACCGCCCGCGGCGGTGAGATAACCGCCCACACCTAAGCAATATCGAAGCCAGGATCGACCGCGAATGCGATAGCGAGCACCAAGCCGAGGCACACATCGGGAGACGAAACATGCCAGAGCAATCAAATGTTACCCGTCGCGAGCTATTGTCGGGAACGGCGGCGGGATCGCTCGCGTTGGCGGCGTTCAGCGCCGTCCGGCCGAATGAAGCTGACGCGCAGGCGAGTAGGAGGGCGCCATTGAAGCCGAACATCTTGTTCATCCTGGCCGACGATCTCGGCTACGCCGACCTGTCGTGCTATGGGCGGCGAGATCTCAGCACACCTAATATCGACCGCATCGCCGCCGACGGCATTCGCTTCATGCAGGCCTATGCCAATTCCGCGGTGTGCACCGCCTCCCGTGTGGCGCTGATCACCGGGCGCTATCAATACAGGTTGGCGGTCGGTCTGGAAGAGCCCCTGACAAGGCGGAACGTTGGTTTGCCGCCTCAGCACTCGACCCTGCCGTCGATCCTAAAGAAGGCCGGCTACCAGTCGACCCTGATCGGCAAGTGGCATTTGGGCAGGTTGCCCGATTTCGGCCCGCTGCAGAGCGGCTACGATCATTTTTACGGCTTCCGCGGCGGCGCGCTTGACTACTTCACGCATAAATTTGGACCGCCAGCCAGCGATACCGAGGATCTTTGGGATGACGATACGAAAGTCCGACAACCCGGCTATCTGACCGATCTGCTCGGGAGCCGCGCGGTCGATGTTATTAATACCTATGCCGAGTCCGGGGATCCCTTTCTCGTCAGTCTGCATTTCAACGCCCCGCACTGGCCGTGGGAGACTCCCGGCGACGAGGCGGAGTCACAGCGCCTCACCAGCCTGTTCCATTTCGACGGCGGCACCCAGCACACCTATCAGCGCATGATCCAGCAGATGGATCTGCAGATCGGCCGAGTGCTGCAAGTGCTCGACGCGAAGGGCGTGGCGGACAACACGATCGCCATCTTCACCAGCGACAATGGCGGCGAGCGCTATGCCGACACTTGGCCGTTTACCGGCAGGAAAACCGAGCTTCTGGAGGGCGGCTTGCGCATCCCGGCGGTGATCCGCTGGCCAAGCCATATTCCCCAGGGTAGCGCTTCGGAACAGGTGATGATCGGCATGGACTGGCTGCCGACCTTGCTCGCGGCGGCCGGCACCGCACCCGATCCGGCCTACCCCTCCGACGGTATGAACCTGCTGCCGTGGCTCACTGAAGGAGCGGCACCGGTGCCGCGCAAGCTGTTCTGGCGCTACAAGTACGCCGATCAGCAGGCGGTCCGCGACGGCGACTGGAAATACCTGAAGATCCTCGACAACACCTTCCTCTTCGATGTGGTCCAGGATCCGATGGAGCGCGCCAACCTCAAGGAACGGCATCGAGAGGTCTATGACCGGCTGGTCACACAATGGAACGAGTGGAATGCGACGATGCTGCCGCTCGATCCGCAAAGCTATACCGGCGGCTTCACCGGGGCCGAGCTCGCCGACCATTTTGGGGTTAAGGCGAGCGCCTGATCGCCCGCGGGCGTGATCGCGCGGCAGCGCTCACCCGCCTGCCGACTCTCCCGCTCTTGGCTTTCCGAGATGCGTTCCTGTTATACCGATTTATCTCCCTGATCCGTTGGTTTAATTCCCTGTTCGCTCGCTTAGGGAAAGCGCCTGTCGAATTGGGCCAATATCAATGGCTTGCCGGCGAAGGATCGGCGGTAAAACCGCGCGCAAAGTAATTTTTCCCGGTATTTTCCCGTCGCACAGGGAAAGGCAGTGCATGCCGGGCGGCCGAGCTGCCCCCGCCGCCTTGCCGACCCCCGGGATTCGCGGTAAGACGCGGGCCGTTCCGCGCCCGGGATCGGCGCCCTCCAAGATGAGGCATTCTTCATGGCACGCAACAAGATCGCGCTGGTCGGGGGCGGGCAGGTCGGCGGCACGATTGCGCTCTTGGCCGGGCTGAA
>DATEQL010000694.1:0-3444 GCA_035272665.1 Allostellaceae bacterium | reverse complement strand
CTTTGTTATTATGAGGGATGGGCAAGAAGCGCGGGGATTTACCGGCACTCCCGACGGGTGAGCAACCGGTGGTAGAGCGGATGTCGGCCGGGCCTGTGGTGGCCGACACCTTTGCGGGGCGCATCCATGTGGAGTGGGACGACAGCGCGACGGTGACGCCGCTCGGACAGCTGCCGTTCTTCATCGAATTCCTCAAGCAGGGCTCTGTGTTCGACGGCTGGGTGGCGGATTGCCCGCTGCACTACACGAGCCCGAACGCGCCTACCAAGCGCGACGTTCTCGGCACCGTATTGCTGTCGGTGCTGGCCGGGCATTGGCGTTATGCGCACATGACGGCATTGCGCTGCGACCTAGTGAATCCGCCGCTGCTGGGGATGAATGAGGTGGTGAGCGAAGACGCTGTCCGGCGCGGCCTCGACAAGATCGAAGAGGTTGCCGGCATGGCGTGGCTGCAGGGGCACCTTGATTACACCACGCGGCCGCTTCTGAGCGAGCCGTGGATACTCGATATCGACACCACGGTGAAGCCGCTCTACGGCCACCAGCAAGGCGCCGTGGTGAGCTACAATCCGAACAAGCGGGGGCGGCCGTCGCACAGCTATCACAGCTACATACTGGCCAATCTGCGGCTGGTGCTGGCGGTAGAAGTTGCGCCCGGCAACCAGCATACCTCCAAGCATTCCTCGCCCCGCTTATGGGAGTTGTTGGATGGCTTGGCGGCCGAACTGCGGCCCTGGCTGATCCGCGGCGATGTCGGTTTCGGCAACGAGCCGGTGATGCGCGAAGCCGAGCAGCGCCGCCAAGCTTATCTCTTCAAGCTGCGCCTGACCAAGGGGGTGAAGCGCGCGATCGAGCGGGCGATGGGCGAGCAGGACTGGCAGGATGCGGGGGCGCGCTGGCAAGGCAAGGACGGCCGATTGCGGCTCGAGGGATGGAGCCGGCATCGCCGCATCGTCATCCTGCGGCGACGCACGCAGCGCTCATTGGCGCTGACCGAACGCGGCGCCGACGGTCAGTTGCGTCTCGGCTTTGCCGAGGTCGAGGATGGCCGCGAGCTTTGGGAATACGCCGTTCTGGTGACCTCGCTCGACAGCGAGATCTTGTCCCTCGGCCAGCTCTATCGCGACCGCGCCGATTGCGAGAACAGCTTCGACGAGTTGAAGAACCAGTGGGGCTGGGGCGGCTTCACGACCCGCGACCTCAAGCGCTGCCGCTTGATGGCAGGCTGCGTCGCGCTGGTGTTCAATTGGTGGAACCTGTTCGTGCGCCTGGCCGACCCCAATCATCATCGCGAGGCCATCACCAGCCGGCCTTTGCTGCTCCAGGCCATCGGCCGGCAGACCAGCCATGCCGGCCGCACCACCGTGACCATCACCAGCAGCCACGGCGAGCACGAGCGTGCCCGCGCGGCCCTCACCCGTATCGCCGGCTTTTTCGCGCAACTGCGAAAGACTGCGGAGCAGTTGACCGCGCTCGAACGCTGGTACCGAATTCTCACCCAGGCGCTGAAAAAATTCTTGCGCGGACGAAAGCTCGTCCCGCCGCGCCAATTCCAGCCGGCGGGAGCTGCCAGTTACGGTTGAGGACGGCCCGCCGCGGCCATCCTCACATACCCCAACTCACGGATTTAGGTTCAACGGGTGCTGATAGGGGTCGGGATCGGCTTGCGCCGACCCCGCCCTCCGAACCGTACGGGCGGTTTTCCCGCATACGGCTCTCCGGTCGGTGGTTTCTGCATCGAGACTGCCTCGCTGCTTGTCAGGCCGTGTGAAGCGCGACCAGCCCGACATTCGCGAAGGGTCATTATGACACCTATGACGCCGTTGCCGGCGCCGACAGCACGCGCTCCATCCATGCCTTGGCTTCGGCCCACGCTTAATGGCGTATGGCCCTCTGCATCTTGCTTAGCCTCTTCGGCACTCACAATGCTGTTCTGCCTCGACATGCTCTTTGCGCGTCCACCTTCCTGCCCTGCCTTCCCTCGGACGGGTTTTGCTCGCCCTTCCTCCCGTGGCCCATGCACCAGGCCACAACGGTACTATGCGGGCTCTGACTCCTCACCGGCTCGCACACGCCGGCGAGGTCTCTCCGTTCCGTCCGTGTTGCCGTCCCGGCATCCCCCTCCGTGCCAATGATGGTGAGACATCGGAGTCCTGAAAGTTTAGCCTTGAGGGCTTAGGACAACCATCACATGGTCGTGCCAAGCAAAGAATCGAAAACGAGCGGTACTGCTGGGATTGATGCTGAGGGAGGCCGGAGGCCTACCGCAGTGCCGGCCCCGGCGACGGCGGCCCCCGAACTGCTGGATCGGCCCCGGCGGCGGACTTTTACGGCGCAGACGAAGCTGCGTGTTTTGGCGGAGACCGACGGTGCGGCCGACGTCGGTGGGATCGGAGCGATCCTGCGCCGGGAAGGCTTGTACTCGTCGACCCTGACGGACTGGCGCCGGCAGCGCGACAGCGGCGCTCTTGGTGCGCTGACGCCGGCCAAGCGGGGACCCAAGTCGGCGGCACGCAACCCATTGGCAGCGGAACTGGTGCAGGCCAGACGGGAGAATGCACGGCTCGGGCGGCGATTGGAGCACGCCGAGGCGATCATCGAAATCCAAAAAAAAGTTGCGGCCCTGCTGGGTATCCCGCTGGCGACGCCAGAGAGCGACGACAAGTCATGATGGACGCGGTCGTCGCCCTGGCGCCTACGTCCGGTCTGACCGCTGGCGCCTGCGCGGCCCTGAACGTGTCGCGTGCCAGCATCTATCGCCGGCGTGCCCATCTGGCCCAGCCGCTGAACATGCATGGCACCAGACCGAGCCCGCAGCGCGCACTGTCCGTTGCGGAACGCCGCGCCGTACTCGGTCTTCTGCGTGCACCGCGCTTCGCCGACCAGGCGCCCGCCGAGGTCTATGCCAGTCTGCTCGACGAGGGCGTCTACCTCTGCTCGATCCGTACCATGTACCGCGTCCTTGCGGTAAACCAGGAGGTCCGCGAGCGCCGCGATCAGCTGCGTCATCCTGTTTACAAAAAGCCGGAGTTGCTGGCGCAAGCCCCCAACCAGGTATGGTCCTGGGACATCACCAAGCTGATGGGGCCGGCCAAATGGACGTATTTCTACCTCTACGTCATCATCGACATCTTCAGCCGCAGGGTCGTCGGCTGGTGCGTCGCTGACAAAGAAAGCGCCACCCTGTTCACGGCACTGTTCAAGGATGCTGCGGCCAAGCATCCCGCACCGCCCGGCCAGTTGACCCTGCATGCCGACCGTGGCGGTCCCATGCGAGCCAAGACCACGGCGCTCCTGCTCGCCGATCTCGGCGTCACCAAATCCCACAGCCGGCCGCACACGTCCAACGACAATCCGTTCTCGGAAAGCCACTTCAAAACCATGAAATACCAACCCCAGTTCCCACAGCGCTTCGGCTGTATCCAGGATGCCAAGGCGTTCTGC
>DATEQL010000693.1:0-17864 GCA_035272665.1 Allostellaceae bacterium | reverse complement strand
AACTTCCGCCGCGGCCTAAAGCGGCTGCCGGCACACAATTTGACCTTCGAAGCGTGGATCTATCACCCGCAGATCAAGACCCTGACCGAAGTGGCGCGCGAATGCCCGGACGTGAACATCGTGCTCAACCATTTCGGCGGTCCGCTCGGGGTCGATCCCTACAAGCGCAACGAGGTGTTCCCCCAATGGCGTGCCGACATCAAGGCGCTCGCCGCCTGTCCGAACGTGTATGTGAAGCTCGGCGGTTTGGCGATGATCGTCAATGCCTTCGATTTTCACTTGGCGCCGCTGCCGCCGTCATCGGGTGAGATGGCCAATGCCTGGCGGCCCTATGTCGACGCCTGCATCGAGAATTTCGGCGCCAACCGCTGTATGTTCGAGAGCAACTTCCCGGTCGACAAAGGTGCCTGCAGCTATCCGGTGCTGTTCAACGCGTTCAAACGGCTTGCCAGCGGCGCCTCGGCGGGGGAAAAGGCCGATCTTTTCGCCGGCACCGCGTCGCGGTTTTACCGGCTGGGGAAATAATTCGCGTCTGTACGCCGGGGGCTTCCCTCCCTTCTCACCAAGGGACCATACGATGACCATCTGCCGACACATGTGGAGATCCGCATGGAAGTTCCGCGCGACCGGCTACTTTCGAAACGCCCGCAGAGCGCCAAGGCCGGACAAACCGGCCGCGAGGAGGGCCAGCGACGCCGGCTCGGGCACCGGCTGATCGACTACGTTGGTTATAGACGACAGCGTTGCCGATCCCGACATGCCGCCAGCGGTGTAGATGTCCTTTCGGAAATCGACCTCGTTCACTCCTGCGAAGTTACCTCAGCGGCAACGCCATTGACGGTGACGCTGAGCGCGTAATTTCCCTGCCGGGCAGGCGGCCAGCAAGCATCCGGCGCACAGCACCTCGTTGACGCCGTTAATACCTGGGCCGTTTTGCCCGCCGACCGCATATAGCATGACACGGTCTATGTTGTTGCTCTCGTCGGTCGTGGTCGCCGTATAGTGGAGGATAGCGTCTGCGATAGCGCCGCTCGAGGCGGCGAAAAGACCGTCGAGGTCGAAGCCGAGGCCGTCGGGGACCACCATTTCACTCGTGGCCGGCGGCGCGGTGCCGCCGGTCGTGTCACTCGGCGTCCAGGTAAAATCGGCGAACGTCATGTCCCCGATCGTGCAGGTGAAGCCCGGAGCGGTATATTTGTCGAGGGTGTTGCTGACGCACCCCGCGGCCTTGAACCGCGCGATCGCCGTGCACCGCTTGCACCCGTGATCGACCGGACTTTCCCGTTCGCCGAGGCCAAGGACGCCTACCGCCATTTTCGAGGACCGCGGCCATTTTGGCAAGGCCGTGATCACACACTAGTGATTGCTGCGGGTGAGGAAGCCGTTATGGCGCCCGCAGTTACGAGCGAGAGGGGCTGACGTCTGAACAAAAATGTCACCTCGAAGGAGAGGCAGCGGCGAGTTTAGCGAACCCATCCGTAAAGAATCTCACTGGAACCGGTATCAGAGTTTGCATGTGGGGCAGCCCCGCTCCCTCCGCTGATCAGCGGGCGTCTCCGGTTGCACGCCGGCCAGTGCGTCCAGGATGCGCAAGCTCGTCAGCGTCAGGACATAATCGAGTGCGTCGGTCACGCGTCATAAGAGACGCCGCAGCAATCTGTCAGCCATCGCGGCCCTGTCTGGCGGAGAGTTCGCGCCAGTCTTCGATGAAGGCCTGGAGAGCGATTTCGGCCAGCCATCGCCCCCGTGCGATCCTTCCGGTGTGCCCCGACGCGACTGTGTGCGACTGGCCCGGAGCCAAGACGCTCCAGTGAAAGCGGTCTGCCCCTCGCGCTCGGGTGTCTCTGACGATACCGCGCGCTTGGCATTCAGGGTCGACGAACAACTCGGCGCTCGGGCTGACGCGGCGCCACTCCGCTGGCACCGGAGTAGGCCTACCGCGTGGCCGGGCGCGCAATTCACGAGCAAACCGCCGGAGATCTTCGGCGTGGTCTTCCGGCACCCGGACGGTCACCCTTCGCAACCGGGCGGCCTGTGCGGGTCGGGACGGGGCCGCCGTCCACTCATCAGCGAGCGCCGCGGCAGACTTTCGGCTCTTCACCGACGCGACGCAGACCGCGACGGCCGCGCCTGAACTCACCGACGCCGGCGAGGTAGGCGAGAGCGGGATCAGGGCCAGCGACAGAGAACACGCAAAAGTTCTGACGTATAAACGCTAACTTTCTCTTACCGTATTCCGGTGCGCGACGGAGTTCGAATGACCGCGACGCGGCTCAGTGCCGGCGCGCCAGGCTGATCGAAAGCGAGAGAGCGCCGACCAATATGAGGCCGAAGGCCCAAGTCGCATCCAGATTGAACCAGCTCCGCGACACGAACTTGAGACCCAGGTAATGGTAGACCAGCCACGCCAAGAATCCGCCGGCGGCGATCATCGCGACAGAGTGGACGACGGAGACCAGGACGGCCATGCCGAGATTGGCGTTGATCAGGGCGCCTGCCGCCTCGTGGCCTCTGTCGAGGTCGGCGGGCCGGCAGAGCCCGAGGTAAATCGGCACGAGCATCAATCCCGCGCCATGAGCGATCGCCACAGCGAAGGACCAGAGCCCCAGTTGCGTCGGTCGTATCCGCGCCAGCGCCCGCGGATGGCGCCGGTTGACGAGCCGGAAGATACCGAACCCGATAACCAGGAGGCTGGCGCCGATCTGGATCTGTGGCTGCCATTGGACCAGGGCGACCAGCAGAGAGAAGGGAAGGATCACCGCGAGCATCGCCAGCAGATGGCCGACCGTTAGCGGCCAAAGTGCTGCCAGGAGGGCGCGCGAACTCCTTTCCATCAGCCCGGCTGAAACCGCGAGTGGCCAGCCCATCCCCGGGTTCACCCCGTGATAGAGGCCACTTGCGACGACAGCCAGCCAGAGTGCGGCAGGCGTCCAGTTCAGTTCAGTCCGGTCGAGTTCAAACCGACGGATAGCAGAACGAATCCGTCGAGCAGTCGCCGCCCTCGAGCCGAATCTGATGCGCCCGATATCCGTCGGGGAAACTCACCCAGTAGTCCTTTGCCAGCTCGAGGCCCCCGCCCGGGCTTGCATCGGCCATGACCTCAGCGCCCGGCACTCCGTCGGGGTAGAACTGGTTATCCCACGTCGAATAGAGCGAGTTGGTCCAGTAGACCCGCTTGCCGTCACGGCTGATCTCGACCATCTGCGGACCGCCTGCATACGCCTTGCCGCCGGGGTGGGGCGTGCGCCGGGCAATGCCACCCACGTGGACCGAGCCCGCAAGCTTCGGCTTCCTCGGGTCGGTGACGTCGTACTGACGCATCTCGCCGGTTCCCCAGCAGGCGACGTAGAGGAACCGGTCATCCATCGAGAGGTCGATGTCGGTCACCAGCGGCGGCACTGCGCCAAACCCCTGCAGCAGCGGCGGCAGCTGGTCCTTGGGTGCCGGCTCGGGCGGGATCGTCGCCGTCTTCTCGATGTGGAACTTGCCGCCTTCGCGCCACCAGGTCCAGATCGAGCCTTCGAGGTTCGTGGTGTCGACCACGACGCCCAGGAAGCCGTACTCGCGTAACGGATCGTGCGCGGGCCGCACCTCGAGCGCCATCTGATGGTTGGCGCCGAGATCGATCGTCTGGATGTTGCGCCGGGCCCGGAGGTCCCAGAAGTGGATCCGATGGCCATATTTGTTCGCGAGCAGATCCTCCGGCACGATCCCGTGCTCGAACTGCGGCGGCAGCCCCCATTCGCTCGTCACCATGTAATCGCGCGGCAGGTTCCACCAGAAGTCATAGTGCAGGTTCTGGGGTCCGCGATCGATCTCCCAGCGGCCGAGGATATCGAACGTCTCGCAGTCCATGATGAAGATGCCGGGCGGTCCGTCGGTCCCATCCTTGCCGCCGCCGCCGAGGGTGCTGATGTAGATGCCTTCCGGCCCGCAATGGACGGTGTGGGGCCGCGAGTAGCCGGTCTTCTTAAACACCTCTTCGGGCTCAATGATCTTGTGAATCTGCGCCTTGGCGGGATCCGGCTTCGTATCCACGACATAAATGCGCGAGGATCGGATTCCGGGGATGATCAGGTAGCGCCGCTCGAGGAACGCGTGGCCGGTGAGCGGCGACAGTGCCGACGAGCAGGCGTTCCAGCCGAAATGGTGGAACTCGTCCCCCTTGTGGGGCATCGTCACCGTGTGGACGACTTGGCTGAAGCTCGGCGAGCCGGGCTTCACGTCGATCACTGCGAGCGCATCGGGCTTCGAAAAGTCCGGGCTGAGCAGCAGAGTATAGGCGAAATTCTCCGGTGCCGCCTCCATCGCAAGCTTCGGCGATGCGTGGAAGGTCGGATCAGGCCTCAACGTCATCGGATGCCTCCCTGTTGTTATCAAGGCGTTGCAGTGATTTGCTTAGCCCATCCGGCGACGCTTCTGGCGGCATGAAGCCTCGAACAACTTCCGCCCGTGTAGGGAACACCCCTCACTCGGTGACCTTCATCGATGCCGGCGAGCGGGCGGATATGGTCCCAAACGCCAACCTCGGCGTGATCCGCATGGCCGACGCGACCGAGGCTCGACAAGCTTGCCATGAACGAAGATATCTCCTTACCGTTTGACTTACCAGCGATAGCCCGCAAGAAGGTCAAAGCCGCCTTCGATGGCGGTTGGGTCACCTCCGACGGCGGGGGATTTTGCTCGCTCAAGCGGAGCGCCGACCGGGCATTGCCGACCAACTCGCGTTTGACGGCAGCGATGATTTTGTCGGGATCGGTGGTCCACACGAAGGGCTTGGCGTCATCGTTGGTTTC
This sequence comes from Allostellaceae bacterium, assembly GCA_035272665.1. GTDB lineage: Bacteria > Pseudomonadota > Alphaproteobacteria > ATCC43930 > CGMCC-115725 > AP-15. The sequence continues at coordinate 13,068 of DATEQL010000693.1, read as the reverse complement.
CTTCGGGAAGCGGTTGATGGCTGCCTGGAGATCGACGATCGAGCAGAAGACCCCGCGTTTGAGGTGTCGGTTGGATTCTTTTGTTAGATCTAATTTAACCTAATTGAACATTGAGAGGGCGCCTTTCGGACCTCGAACGGGTGTTTTCGCTGCCGTCAGGGAGTAACGACGGGGTCAGCCGTGGCCCGAGGCGGCCCCAACGCCTGACCGGTCGAGCTCGATCCCGCTCAACGAGGTGGGCTGCACTACCCTCGTCAACGAGCGACTACTTTGCAATGCTCCGCGAACCTGCCGCCGAAATGGTGGCCGCGGCGCCCCGGCGATTTGCGATCGGCGCGCCTGCCCGAGCTGCGCCTCGTCATCACCAACGGCGAAGAGCGTGGACCGGCTGCCAACCGCGGAGGCGTTGAGCGGATCTCAGTCGAACTGGCCGCCCCAGGCGAGCACCGTATAACCACGGGGCAGCATCGCCCCGATACGGGCGATAGCTGTCCTCGTGACGTGCGCGTTGCTGGGCCCAGATGCGGCCGCCGTGATCCGCACCGTGAGCAGATCCGGCGGCGGCTGGTTCGCGGAAACGGCCGCCTGAGGGGCCTGCGGGATCGCGGCTAGGGCCGCCGCCACGACCGGATCGGCGCTTGCCGGGTTCGGCTGGGGCGGACCAAAGAGCGTCAGATGAGGACGGATCGCAGCCAGCACGGCCGGGGTCATCCCGAGCACGCGGCCAAGCTCGTCGAGGGTCTCGAGTGGTGCGCCAGGCGGTCCGTAATCCAGCCCCGCCGCTTGATATTCCGCGAGCACCGCCTGTTGCGGCCGGGCGAACTGCGCACCGCCGACCCACTCGCCGATCGCCCCCGCCAGACGGCGCGCGCTTTCAGGGTCGCTCCCGGTAACGACCAGCAGCGCTTCTAGGAGCGCCGGTGAGGCGGAGTTCGGATTGATCCGCCCCGCCTCGTCTGAAAGCCGCACCATAACCCGACTGTTGCCGATCGTGAGTTCGTGCGTCGGCCCATCCAACGGCCAGCGCTGGCTGGGATCCGGATCCAATTGGCTGAAGATGGCGGCAAAGATCGCGCCGTCATCGGCCGCCTCGGCGACTGCGTCGGCTACGAGATTGCCGGCGACCCGGATCTCGGTCCGCCCGCTCGCCGTCAGGTGGGCGACGATGAAGGCGATCAACACCAGCGTCCAGAGTACGACGAGAAGCGCAAAACCGCCGCTGCGCCGCCAAACCGGGGGCCGCGCAGATCGTCGCCGCTGCACCGCCTACAATCCGTTCGGGTTTGCCCGGCCCGGGCTCCCCGTGCGCTGCAACTGCTGCGGGACGAGCCCGGCGTTGATCAGCTGGCTGCGCAGATCCTCGGTCAACGCGCGCGCATCGCGCTGATCGTGCACGACGTGCGGCGTGATCAGCACGAGCAGCTCGGTGCGCATGCGCGAGTTGCTTTGGGTCGAAACCAGCGTGCCGAGGATCGGGATGTCTTTGAGGAAGGGTATGCCGCCGTTATCATTCGAGACATTGTCGCGGATCAGGCCGGCCATCCCGACCGTCTGGCCGTCCTGAACAGCCACCCGCGTGCGGAATGTCTGATCGTCGAAGGTCGGCGAGCCGCTGACCGTATTGGTCGCCGCGGCTGCGACATCGCTTACTTCCTGAGCGATGTCGAGGGTGACGAGGCCGCCCGAATTGACTTGCGGCGTAACCTGCATGATGACGCCCGTCGAGTGATAGTCGACGCTGTTGACGACCGGCGCCCCGGCCGCGAGGGTGCTGGTCGCGGTCCCGGTCAGCACCGGCACCTGCTGGCCGACCTGCAGACGTGCGGGCTGGTTGTCGAGGACCATGACCTGAGGCGCCGACAGCACCTTGACCTTGGTCACCGCGGCGAGCGCCGAGAGCGCGAAATACGGAGAGCGGCTCAGTGTGAAAAAGGGTTGAGTCGAAGGAAAGTTCAGATTGGGGATAGCAGGAAGGCCATTGAGCGGGCCCAGGGTGTTGGCGACGTGTGCGCCAGTCGCCCTGAAGAAGAATTGAGTACCGTACTCCAGCGAATCATTGAGGTCGACCTCGGCGATCGTCGCCTCGATCAGCACCTGGAGCGGGATGATGTCGATCTTGCGCAGCATCCCCTCGATCACCGTGTATTCGCTCGGCGTCGCATAGATCAACAGCGCATTGTTTACCCGGTTGGCGATGATGCGCATGCGGTTCTCGGGCGCAGCGCCCTCGCCAGTGCCGGTCTCGGTCGATAACGGCTCGGTGGCGGGCGGCGCGCCCGCGGCAGCAGCCGTCGGCGACGAAATGCCCGCGCCCTGCCCGCCGGCAGCCCCTGCGGCGCCCGACAGGCCCGTCGGGGCGCCGGCTCCCCCGCCGGCCCCACCAAGGCCTGCCGTGGAGCCTTGACCTCCGAAACCCGACGGGGCACCCGGGGGCTGTCCCCCGCCGATCGTCAACTGCGCGGCGCCGGGTGCGGTGCTGCCGGGCGGTGCACCAGTGGGGCTGACGTTGCGTGGCGTGAACGCCCGTTGGAGCAGGAGCTCGAGATCGGCGCTCTGGCCGTTCTGCACGTAGTAGACGTGCCAGGCGCGCGCGGTGGCATCCTCGGCCCGGTTCATCAGGCCGGCAAAACGTCTCGCCGCATCGATGTAGCGCGGCTGCGAGGAGACCACGAGAACGGCGTTGACGCGCCCCATCGGCAGCACGCGAACGACACCCGCGAGCGCGCCGTCGCCTTGAGCCTGCAACACGCGCTCGAGCTCGCCCGCGAGCTTGGCCGGGTCGCTGTCGCCCACCGGGAAGAGGGCATAGGACTGGCCGGCGAGGATGTCGATGTCGAAGGTACGGACCAGACCGACCAAGGTCTGGCGGACCGCCGCATCGCCGTTCACGATCACCGCATTACGACCCGAATCCGCGGTGATCTTGCCGCCCTCGGCGACATAGGGCTCGAGCATCTTGGCGAGGTCCTTGGCGGCGGCATAGTGCAGTGGCACCACCTCCACGCCCGCGCCGATTGCGTTCGGTCCAGCGGCTCGGTTCGTCGCGTTGCCCACGGCGATCGGCACGACAGCGTACACCCCATCCTTTTCCACCAGCGTTGCACCATTTGCGTTGAGCAAGGTCTCGAGCGTGGGCAGCAGTGCCGAGCGTGACAGCGGTGTGCCGGTCTCGATCGACCCGGTCCCATGCACGTTGGGGTCGATCGTATAGTTGAGCTTTAGTGTGGTACCGAGAATGGTGCGGGCGATCTCGCGAATGTCGGTGTCGACGAAATTGAGCGTGATATCGCCGGCTTGCCCCGTAGCTCCGGGCGTCGGCGGCGGTGCGACCGCCGGCGTCGTCGGAACGACGCGCGCCTCGAAGGCGCGCTCTCGGGTGCGGTCGGTCGGAATCGCACTGCTCACCCGCGGCGGCGCTGCCTCCAGGGCCTTGGGCTCCTCGAGCGGCTCCAGACCCGGGGGCGAGGGCTGGCAGGCGCCGAGCAGAACCAGCGTTATCGCGAGCGGAGGTACGCGGCTCATTGGCGCCTCGCCGCTGGCCTCGGCCGGGGCAGTGGCGGGACGGGCGGTACGCCCGGCCTCGGCGGCGCGGCCGCAGCAGCAGGCGGCACGGCGGGCGTCCGCACTGCGGCGGGCGCAGCAGGCGCTGGCCCCTGCGCCGTGTGGACGAGGTTCGGATCGATCTTGGGCTCCAGAGTCTTGGTTCCACCTGGACCGCTCAGCGAAACCTCGCGCGGTGTGATGCTCTCGATATGCCAGCCGCTCACGTCCTCGCCCTCGCTCAGCGTCAGGGGTTTGGCGCCGTTCACCGCAAAGATCGCAACACGGTGCCCGGGCTCGGTGACGATACCGGTCAGTCTCGTGTCAGCGAGGTCCGAGCTGGTCACGTCCTCCTTGCCTGCGCTCTGCGGGGGTCGCCGGTTGCTGCTGAACAACGGTCGGGCGAGGATCACGGCAAGCAGCTCATCGAGCCGGGTACTTGGCTGTCGATGCACCGCAGGAGCGATATTGGATTGCCCCCGTACCTCGTGCTGCGCCACGTTCTCGTCGGCGGTGGGTTCAACCTCTTTATAGATTATCGCGCCGAAGGTAAGAGACCCGGCGAGCAGCAGGTAAATCGCAAGGCGATCTATCATGGCTTGGCGGCAACCGGGTTTTCGTTGCTGCGGAAACCGTAGACGTCGAGCCCGGCATCCAGCCCCAATGCCGCCGGCGTGCCCGGCCGTCTCAGCACCCCATGAATATGCAGATTATCGATCACCAGCGGTGGCGTCGCCGCCTCGAGTCTGGCAAGGAGCTTCACCAAAGTCTCGTACGGACCGCTCAACACGTAGCGGAGCCCGATGCGGCGATATCCTGAACGCACCTCCGCGGGGAGGCTCTCCGTACTGCCGATCGCGGCGCCCGTGGAAGTGGCGAGTTCTTCGATATGGCTTTGCAGATTGGCCGAAGCGATGGCGTCGCTGGCGCCTTCCAGAGTGACCTTGCGCGTGCCCGCCGCGGCGCGCAACTCGACCGCCCGCGCGCGTAGCGCCGGCAACTCCTCCGCGGCCGCCTTCAGGCGAGGGAGCAGCACGCGTCGGTTCTCCAGGACCGCTTGGCGTTCCGCGTAGAAGTCCATAAGCGGAATCACCGCCAGGAGATACACGCCCCCCAGCGCGATCAGCACTAAAATCAATGCCCAAAACCGGCCGTTCCGGCCGGTCGGCAGGGCTGCGAGCGAGGCTACGGCCCGACCTCCGCGTTGATCGTGAAAAGCTCTGTGTGCAGCGCCTCGAGCCGCGTCACCGGCGCTGCGAACCCCGGATTTCGAAACGTACCATCGGCCGCGAGCGGTCCGATCAGTCTAGCGGCCGCTGCAGACCGTCCGGTGAGGGTCACTTTCCGTTGCCGCAGCTCCATCTCGGTCAGATAGGTGTCGTCCGGCAGAACGCGGGTCGCAGCCGCCAAAACTACCAGTGGGCGCCCGGCCTTGTCGCGCTCGCTCTCGATAAAGTCGGCGCTGCCTGCCAGCCGATCGATTTCCTGGCGCAGGCCTTCGGCCTCGGCCGCGGCCGTGCGGCCGACTGCGATCTCTCGGTCGATTGAAGCAAGAGCAATCTCTTGGCGCACAAAGGGGATCACCACGGCAGCGAGCCCGAGGGCGGCGCAGCACATCGCCGCGGGCCACAAGAGCCGGCTCGAGGGCTGATCGGCGTGGCCGCCATCGCCCTCAAGAGGCAGATAGGCCCCGGCGTCCCGACCGTCGGCGATCTCTGCTCGCCTGGGTCGAATCCCGACTTCGCCGAGACCCGTGAGCAGCGTGGCGAGATTTGCTTTCGGTACGAGAACGAGGCGCACCGACAATCGCCCGTTTTGCCGGTCGGTTTCTTCGATCCGGTGGTTCCAGTAGAGTTCCTCGGCTTTGAACGGGGTCTCGCGGTCCATTTCGAAAGCCAGGACTTGGCCGAGCTCGCGCTCTGCCGCTAGCGGCAAGGTCACGGTCTTCCCCAAGACATCCTGCTCGCTGAGTTGCAGAACGGTCGTCCTGCCGGTCGCACGGGGTAGTTCCGCCAAATCAGCCGCGCCGAGACCGAAGCGGCCGAGCGGCGTCTCCCTCCCATTGCGGCGCAGGCCGACGGCAACGGCATCGATGCCGCCGCCCAGCGGTCCGATCGGCTTGATCACCATCGCGTCGACAGCCGTTAGAGCAGTTCGGCGCAACCCCTGAGGCAGCATTTCCGCGAGCTGCCTGAACCACCAGGTAAAGAACTCGCGTATCATGATACGAGATAAAGTCGATCCAACCCGCTTGCATCCAGCTCGCTATGCTACAGAGCGGCCCGCACGCTGGGAAGGCGGACAAGCCGTCAAACGGCCGCTGCGGCAGGAAATCTTCTCAATATGGCCCGATCAAGGCGATCGAGGCCGCGTGTTCACGGATGGCCGGCGAGAATTGTTACTCAATGCTGTGTCATTCGCTATTTACGCGAGTGATATAAGGCATACTTCGCCTATTTATATATGACCAAACCGCGATTGCCTCCGGCTAGAGATCGAAAACTGCGAATCGGGCATTCAGCGCTGGGGTCCTGCAATCAGATCGGGCCAGCGGCGTCGGTCACCCTTGGCGAAGCCGAGGCGAACGCGGATGAGGTCGGGGAGGTTAAAACCGTCCCACTGCGCCTGCCAACCTGCCGGCTGGCTTGGCGAAGGCGAACCCCAATAGGCGAATTCGAGGCGCTCGACCCCACGAATCAGCTCGGTCTCGATGGGTTCGGGGGCTGGCGCAGTCGACAGCTCGTGGCGGTGAGGGGTCCAGCGCAGTACGAGCCGTCCATCGGCGAGCTCGAGCGTCATGTCGGCGCGACGGGTCGTGCCGAGCCCAGTCGGCAAATCCCCGACAAATGCCAGACTGTCCGGGCGACCTTCGATCTTCGTCGCGCCGGCGGCACCGGGGACCCCCGATGGGGGTATCGAAATCCCGCCAAGCAACGTGCGCAGAACGCGCGCTCCGGCATCGAGCTCCGCGGTTTCGCCGATGCGGCGCGTCTGGGCGCCCCACATCGTGAGACCGGCGCGCACGCCTTGAGTGAGCCCGACCACGAGGAAGCCGAGCACACCCAGGGCGACGAGCATCTCGAGCAGGGTGAACCCGCTCTGGCGAGCGAGGAGGCGGCGGTTCATCGTCATGGAGTCAATCGCCGCTCGATGCGACGCCGGGCCGCAGCGTCTTCAACACGACTGATCGATCACCGCTGCGGCCGGGCCATGAGATTGCGACCTCGACTTCGAACAGGGTTGCGGTCGCCGGAGTGTTCCCTTGCGCCGCTAGCACCGGACGGGTCGCGACCGGCTGCACGCGGAGCCGCCAGTGATAGCCGCCGCCGTCATCATCGGTGAATTCGCCTTGTACCAGGGCGGCATCGCGCCCCACCGCAGCGAGATGAGACTCTGCTCGCTGGACAGCTTCCTCGGCTCGCACAGCAGTGTCCACAGCGAACAATCCCCCGCTGCCCGCTTGGAACAGCCCGATGAGGGCTACCGAGGCAATCGCGAGGGCCACCAGGACCTCGAGCAGCGTGAAACCGTTACTCCGAGGCGGCCGCTCAGCGTACATCGGCGACGCTCACCCGTCCGGTCAGCCAATCGACGCCAACGCCGATCCGGCGCTGCCCGTCGGTCAGCGAGATTCGACCGCCGGTCGAGCTGCCGTCAGGGTTGAAGCGGATGTCACCCTCGCCCTGATTCCGCGCTTCGCCGGAGACGGTTAGCAACTTGAGCGAAAGAGCGGCTGGCAAGAGCCGCGGCGCCCCCGTACCGACCCGATAGCGGTGGCCGATCAGATCGAGGTCGAACGCGACCGGACGGTTGCCCAGGATCGCCTCTGACCGTGCGAGGCGCAACCCTGCGGCAAGCTCGGCGGCAGTCGCGTCAATGCCGAGCCCGCGACTCCAGGGTGGCTTATACCCAGCGATCAGGACCAGGGCGAGGCTGAGTATGGCGAGGGTGACGAGTACCTCGATCAGGGTGAAGCCACCACGGCGAGCGCAACACATAACGGTCGACCCCAGTCGGCACCGTGGCAGTTCCCGCTCACACTGCGAGGTCATTGAGACTCAGCATCGCCGTCAGCAGCGCGCTGACGATGCCGGCGACGGCAAGGCCCATGGCGATCGTGATCAGCGGCACGGCGAGCGCGACGAGGCGCTGCATCATCAGCCGCGCCTGTTCGTCGTGGATATCGGCGGCCTTGAGCGCCATCGCCGAAAGCTGGGCCGCCTCTTCACCGAGCTGCAGCAGATGGATCGTCCGTGCCGGGAATAGCCCGGCAGCAGCCAACGGCCGGGCCAGGCCGGCGCCGCCCTTCGCCCCTAGCGCTGCCGCTTCGACCGCCGCCGCCGCTGCGAGATTGCCGAGCGCATCCTGGGCGATGCCGAGAGCGGTGATCAGCGGCACTCCGTTTTGCAATAGGCTGCCGAGCGTGCGTGTCAGTCTGGCTGCAAGGGTCTCGCGCATCAGGCCGCCCACGACCGGCAAGCGCAGCAGCAGGCGATCGAGCTTGAGCCGGTTGGCGGGCCGCGCCAGCAGGTGGCGCGCGATCAAGCCTGTCGCCAGGACGCCGACCAGGAGCCACGGCAAGCCGGCACCGACCGCGGTGCCAAGCGCCATCAACACGCGGGTCGAGACGGGCAGTTGGGCACCCGCCTGTTCAAAGATCGGTATGAACTGGGGCAGCACGTAGTCGAGCAGGAGCACGATCGAGCCGATCGCCGCGATGACCAGCAGAGCCGGATAGATCAGTGCTGAGCGCAGGTTGGCGCTGAGACTGCGCTCGCGCTCGAGCAGGGTGGCGAGGCGGTCGAGCGTTGCCGGCAGGGTGCCGCCCGCCTCACCGGCGCGGACCAGGCCGACATAAAGCTTGGAGAAGCTTCGCGGCTCGCCGGCGAGCGCCGCCGCGAGCGAGGTGCCGCCCCGCACCTTGTCGCGAACATTGCCGAGGATGGTACGGGCACGAGCGCTGCGGGTGTTGTCGGCGACAAACCGCAGTGCACGGTCGAGATCCTGCCCCGCCGCCAGCATGATGGCGAGTTCGCGGGTGACCTCGCCGAGGGCCGCCTTGTCGAGACCACGGGCCCTGAAGAGTTCGATCTGCAGCAGATCGCCCAGGCCTCTGCGCCGGTCGGCCAAGTCGGCGCGCAGCACGATCTGGCCTTGGCGTTGCAGCCGCTCGACCACGACCGCCCGTTCCGGCGCCTCCATGACGCCACCCACGACCTCACCCCCGCCATTGATCGCCGACCAGCGAAACGACGGCATATCAGCTTCTCGTGTGGGGGCTCATATCCATCGGCGAGGCCGAAGGGCGGATACCCTCGCTACATGTTCGAGTGCCGGACGAGCACCCGGTCGAACCAGGGTTGTCGACATCTCGGCGACCCCTCAAAACTTCTTGGCCCAAGGTAAGCCATTGTCTGTCGGGGGGTCAACAATGAGCACCGTCAGCGTTAGGGTTAGTGCATCGGTTTGAAAACCCGCGTCGGTGCGCTTGAGCAATCATATAGGAGCGGGCAGCCTGCAATTTTATCCTGCAATTTTATATTGTATTCACGATTGCCCTTCGCTGCGTCTGCAGCAAATCTGCAGCTAACCTTCGCCTAAAGGTTGCAGCGCTTGCTGGGCGCATTCGAACGTCCGTCCCCGCAGCAACCTGCTCATTGGCAACTCTCAGGTCAAACCCGCGATCCGTTCTCAAACGCATCGACTGAGAGCTATACAATACGAATGCGGCGATTTTGAGAATGTCCGGAGATCGCAATAGGGGCATCGGGACTCTGTCCGGCTCGGCGTTGCCATCGGGTCAAATAAAAGACAGCATCGGCCTGCGAACCAGCGGCAGGCACCGGCGTTGATGCGATACAGCTCCCTATCGTAGCTATTTTCCCCGGATCATGCTGATCGCTCCGGGCTGATCCTATCCTGGGCTCCCCATCAGCGGGCGGGAGCGAGGGCGGTGCTGGCCAGCGTGCATCAAGCCGATCCGCGCGGCGGAGAAAACAACGATGGACATTCGAGGTTGGCTGTAGAGCCTCGGGCTCGAACGCTATGTGCCCGCCGCGAAGCTGCAGAAGCTCGAGGCCTTGCTGGCCCGTGCTATCCCGCCGGAGGGGGATGTCGCACTCCTCGCCGATCTGCTGTCGCTGCCGGCGTCCGAGCGCCACCCTCTGCCGGACCTCAGCTTGCAACCCAAGAAGGAGAGGACACTAGTGGGGCTGATCCGGCAGCTCGAAGGCTTGGCGCGCCGGCAGCCGGTGGTAATCGTCTTCGAGGACGCGCATTGGATCGACCCGACCTCGCGCGAGCTGCTCGACCTAACCGTCGAGCAGGTCCGCAACCTGCCGGTGCTATTGATCGTAACGTTCCGCCCCGAATTCCAGCCGCCCTGGACCGGCCAGCCGCAGGTGGCGATACTTGCCCTCAATCGCCTGGACCGGCATGACCGAACCGCTTTGGTCGAGCAGATCGCCGGTGGCAAGTAGTTGCCCGACGAGATCGTCGCCCGGATCGTCGAGCGCACCGACGGCGTGCCCTTATTTGTCGAGGAGCTGACCAAAAGCGTCTTGGAGAGCGGTCTGCTGCGCGAGGAGGCGGACCGCTACGTACTCGACGGGGCGCTGCCGCGACTAGCCATCCCGACGAGTTTGCACGCTTCGCTGTTGGCGCGGCTCGACCGCTTGGCGTCGGTGCGGCATGTGGCACAAATCGGCGCGGCGATTGGACGCGAATTCTCATACGAGCTGCTGCGAACCGTCTCCCGTCTTCCAGAGGACGAGCTGCAAGCCGCCCTCGCCCGCCTCGTCGCCTCGGAGCTGGTTTTCCAGCGAGGCAGGCCGCCCGATGCGGTCTATGCCTTCAAGCACGCTCTGGTGCAGGACGCGGCGCATAGTAGCCTGCTGCGCAGCACCCGCCAGCAACTGCATGCTCAGATCGCCGAAGCGCTGGAAACCCAATCACCGGAGCTTACAGACACTCAGCCCGAGCTTTTCGCGCAGCATTATGCGGAAGCCGGGCTCGTGAAAAATCCGTCCTCTACTGGGGCAAGGCCGGTGATCGGTCCGCCGCCCACTCGGCGACCGCGGAAGCAGCCGCGCAATTTCAAAAGGCGCTGGACCAGCTGGCGCTGCTGCCGGATACCCCTCAACGCCAGAGACAGGAGCTCGAATTTTACAGCGCCTTGGGCGCGGCGCTGCGATTCGTCAAAGGACAGGCGGCAAAGGACAGGCGGCGCCGGAAACGGGTCATGCCTGTGCCCGTGCACGAGAGCTGTGGGAGCAGCTCGGCTTCCCCGCGGAATACCTTCACATTCCCTATGGCCAGTCTCGCTATCACGTGTACCGCGGCGAATTGGATTTGGCGCTGCGCCTGGACGAGGATTTGCTACGCGTGAGCCGTCAACGCAACGATTCCCGCGGGCTCGTTCTAATTCACCAATCGTGCGGTACAGGCCACATGTTCCGCGGTCGGTTTGGTTTATCCCGATCGCATCTGGAGGCGGCTCTTTCGCTTTATGAACCAAATGTTCACCATTCGCCTGGCTCCCAGACCGGAAGCCACCCCCAGGTGGTAGCACAGGGGTATTTGGGGATCGTCTTTCTCTGTCTCGGCTTTCCGGACCAGGCATTGGCGCGGAGCAACGCAGCCATCGCCGAGGCTCGGGAGCTGGCTCATTCGCCGTCTTTGGCTCCGAGCTTGATGATTTGCGCCACGCTGCTCTCAATCGTCGGCGACAACGGAGTCCTGGATGATCGGGTAGACGACCTGGTTGCCGTGGCGACCGAGCAAGCTTTCCCCCAATGGCGTGCGTTCGGAACGATCTATCGCGGCTGGGTCAAAGCCAAGAACGGCGATGTGGGGGAGGGGATATCGCTTCTGCGCAGTGGTTCGGCGGCTTATCGCGCCACCGGGGCGGAGTTGCTGATGCCCCATCACACGGCCCTCCTCGCCAGGGCATGCCAGAGGGCAAATTGACGAGGGTTTGACCCTGTTGGATGACGCTCTGCAAATCGCGGGAAGGACAGGGGAGTGCTGGCTCGACGCGGAGCTCTATCGGCACAAAATCCAGTTGCTGCAGCGGCAGGGGCATACCGACGCCACCGAGGAATTGTATCGCAAAGCCATGATCATCGCCGAGGAGCAGGAGGCCAAGCTCTGGGAAATACGCACCGCCACGAGTCTTGCCCGGCTCCGCTCCGACCAGGGCCGGGGCGACGAAGCCCGCGACATGCTCGCGCCGATCTACGGCTGGTTCACCGAGGGCTTCGATACGCCGGACGTGAAAGAGGCGAAGGCGCTGCTCGACTCGCTTGCTGGACGTTAGTTGCGTATCTTGGCCGGCCGTTCCTCGAACCCGGCCCCGTTCCCCACCGTGCCAAGCTATACACCCAAGCAAGGACAGTATTTGGCCTTCATCTATGCGTACACACGCGTGCTGGGGCGGCCCCCGGCCGAAGCTGATATGCAGCGGCACTTCGGTGTAACCGCGCCTTCCGTCCACCAGATGGTGCTTACCCTCGAACGCGCCGGGCTGATTCGACGGCGAGCCGGGGTCGCGCGGAGCATCGAAGTGCTTGTTGCCCCCGAACTGCTCCCGATCCTAGGCTGACCATCGCGCAAACCCTGGCCCCTCCCCATGGCCACGGGACGGGGATGGGAGGGGCCGGCCGCCATGCCCTGATCGAGGAGAAACCTGCCGTGCCGAAATTCGCCGCCAATCTCACCTTCATCTTTCAGGAAGTCGGGTTTCTCGAGCGCTTCGCTGCAGCCGCCGGCTGCGGCTTCAAGGCGGTCGAGTATCTCTCCCCTTACGAGCACCCACCCGAGGTGATTGCCGAGCAGCTGAACCGGCACGGGCTCGAGCAGGCCTTGTTCAACATGCCGCCCGGCGACTGGGCGGCGGGCGAGCGCGGGATCGGCGCCCTGCCCGGACGCGAGCAGGAATTCCGCGACGGGGTCGAAACGGCGCTCGGTTATGCGAAGGCGACAAACTGCCGGATTCTCCATGCCATGGCCGGGGTCCTGCCGGCCGGGCAAGACCGGGCGGAGGCCGAGCGCACCTACCTTGCGAACTTGCGGCACGCGGCCGACCGGCTCGCTGCCGAAGGCCTCACGCTGGTCATCGAGCCGATCAACACCCGCGACATCCCGGGTTATTTCCTCAACACCACGACCCAGGCGATGTCGGTCATCGAGCGGGCCGGCCGTCCCAACCTCGGGCTGCAGCTCGATCTCTATCATGTGCAGATCATGGAGGGCGACCTCGCCCATCGCGTGCGGACGCTCGCCGGGCACTACCCGCATGTCCAGATCGCCGGCAATCCCGGTCGGCACGAGCCGGATGTCGGCGAGATCAACTATCCGTTTTTGTTCGATCTGCTCGACGAGGTCGGCTATTCGGGCTGGATCGGCTGCGAATATCGGCCGAGGGGCGAGACGACGGCCGGACTCGGCTGGGCCAAGCCCTACGGCATCGGCAGCTGAAGCCTGATGCTGATTGCCCCCTCATCGTCATCGCCGGGCTCGACCCGGCGA
>DATEQL010000692.1:0-2699 GCA_035272665.1 Allostellaceae bacterium | reverse complement strand
CGATCCGACCAAGGCGCACGATCATCTGAGCCCGCAGCTCGAATTCGAGATGATGCCCTGGACGATGAAAAAGCCGGTCATCGCCTCGGTGCAAGGTCATGTGCTGGGCGGCGGCTGCGAGCTCGTCATGCTGTGCGATCTAACGATTGCCGCCGAGGATGCGAGCTTCGGTGAGCCGGAAGTGCGATTTTCGAGCGTCGGCCCGGCGATCGTGATGCCGATGATCATCGGCTACAAGAAGGCGCGCGAGCTGCTTTATTTCGGCGACACGATCGATGCCCAGACCGCATTGGCGCTCGGCATGGTCAACCGCGTCGTGCCGCTCGCCGAGCTGCGCGATGCGAGCCTGCGCTGGGCACAGCGATTGTCGCTGATTTCGCCGGAAGCGCTTTACGCAACGAAACGAGCGGTGAACCGCGGGGCCGACGCCGCCGGGTTCCGCACGGCACTCTATGCCGGGCTCGACGTCATCGGCCCGCTTTACGCGACCAAGACCGAGCTCGGCGCCAAGTTCCGCGACATCGTCGCCCGCGAGGGCGTGCCCGCAGCCGTCAGGTGGCGGGCCGCGCAGTTCAGGGAATAACGGCACCAGCACCGCAAAATTTTTCCTCTCAACCCGCTTGCGAGGTGGGGGAGAGGGCAGGGTGAGGGGGGCTGGCACCGCAGCTGTGAAGCCGCCGGCAGGGCGCGGGCCCCTCCCTCTCCCCCGCGAGCGGCGCAGAGAGGCAATCACGCCGGCGCGAACAGATCCGTTTTGGCGGCGCCCTGCGGCATCGACGCCGGCGCAGGTGGTGCTGCGAATGCGGCGTCGTTGTGCAATACCGGAAGCACGCGACTCGCGAAGAGCCGCATGTTCTTCTCCGCGTCGTCGTGCGGGATGCCGCCATACGAAAACTCGGTGACGACGTGATCGGTCCCGGTCACTCGCTGCAATTCGGCGATCTGCTCGATGCAATCCTCGGGGGTGCCGACGATCTGGATCTTGACGTAGAACTCGGTCGCCCTGACCCGTTCCTGCTCGTCTTGTAGGCGGGCGTAGGTTTTGGCCATCTTGCCGTAGGTCTCGTAGCCTTTGACCGTCGCGAGGTGCCCGTCGGAGAAGTGGTAGTGGTTGTCGATCGACTGCCATTTCTTGCCGAGCCAATTCATCGCCCGGTCCTGCGCCTCGGCCCGGCTCTCCGCACAGGAGACGTTGGTCAGGATGATCGGCGGCGGCGGGTTGTGCCCGACGCTGAGCGCGATCTCGCGATAATTGACGATGTTCTCGGCGGCTTTCAGCCATTCGTTCTGCATGACCACCAGGATGCCGAAGCCGAGCTTCGCCATGATCTCGGCAGATTCCGGGCTGACCGAAGAGGCGAAGAAGCGCTCTTCAGGATGCGAGATCGGGCGCGGCCTGATCGAAGTGCGCGGGATTTGGTAGAACTCGCCTTGCCACTCGAATTCGGGCTCGCGCAATGCCTTCCTGATCAATTGCGCCGCCTCGGCAAACCGCGGCCGCGCCTCGCCCATCGGGATGCGGAAACCCTCGTACTCGACGCTTGCCGCACCCCGGCCAAAACCGAACAGGCACCGCCCGCCCGACAGGATGTCAAGGAGCGCTATCTCCTCGGCAACGCGGATCGGATCGTGCCACGGAAGGACGATGACCGCGGTCCCGAACGTGATCCGCTTGGTGCGGCCGGCGAAATAGGCCAACAGTTGGAGCGGCGCCGGCGACATCGCATAGCCGGTGAAATGGTGCTCCAGCGCAAACAGCGAGTCGAAGCCGAGCGGCTCGGCGAGATCGCCCATCGCCAGATGGTCGGAGACGACCGCCACATCGGGGCGCGGCGGCTCGGACAGCATGTTGAGCGCAATGCCGACTTTCATAGAGGCTCTCCTTATCTCGCCCTGACGCGGTACCATGGATGCGGCTGACCCGGTACCTTGCTGCGCATGGTGTAGACCGAGGTCCGCGCGGTGAAGAAGATCGTCTTCAGGTCGGCGCCGCCAAAGCAGAGGTTGGCCGGGATCTCGGGCGTGCGGATGATGCCGATTCTGGCCCCGTCGGGTGCAAACACCCACGTCCCGCCCGGACCAGTGCAGAAGACCCGGCCTTCGACGTCGACCTTCATACCGTCGGGCACGCCGTCGGTCTCCTCGGACGACATGTCGGCGAAGATGCGCCGCCGCACCATGTCGCCGGCGGCGTCGAGCTCGATCGCGTGGATGTATTGCGCCTGCCGGGTGTTGGCGACGTAAAGGGTGCGCTCGTCCGGCGAGAAGGCGAGGCCATTCGGATACTCGAACTCGGCGATGAGGCGTTTCGTCCCGTCGGGCATGATGCGATAGACCCCCGAATGGGGCAGCTCTTTTTCGGCGAGCGGGATGCGCAGACCGGGATCGGTGAACCAGATGCTGCCGTCCGATCGGCAGACGACGTCGTTCGGGCGGTTGATCCGCTTGCCCTGATAGCGGTCCATCAGCACCGTCACGCTGCCGGCGGCGGCGATGCGGGTGACGCGGCGGTTGCCGCCTTCGCAGATCACCACCCGGCCCTCGAGATCGAACGTCGTGCCGTTGCCCTCGCCGGTCTCGCTGCGCACGATCTCGGGCGCGTGCCCCGGCCGCAGGCGGAACAGCAGGCTCCGGCGGATATCGACGAAATAGTAGAAGCCGTCGGGGTGCCACAGCGGGCCTTCGGTGAAGACGAAGTT
>DATEQL010000691.1:0-2229 GCA_035272665.1 Allostellaceae bacterium | reverse complement strand
CATTGCCCAGCCCGCGCTCGCCGACTTTCTGCCGTGCGGCCCCGAGCATCGGCTCGGAGATATCGACGGCGACGACGCGGCCATGCTCGCCGACCGCCGCGGCGAGCGGCAGGGTCAGCGCACCGGTGCCGCAGCCGATTTCGAGAACGCTCTCGCCGCCGGCAAGGCCCAGACGCGCCAGCAATAAGGCGAGGCTTTCCTGGTTGCGTCGCTCCCTGAACCCCGGGGTGGCGACCCAGCGCGGCCCGGCGACCGTGTTCCAATAACGGCGCTGCGCCGCGTTCGCGTCGAGGGCTTCCTCGGCCATCTCGCAAGATCCCCTTGTTTCGGCCCAACGCCGATCGTAGCGCAGCCGCCCGCGACGCGGCCAGCGCCACTGCTAAAGCGACAAGCCCCCGTCGAGCAGGATCGTCTGTCCTGTCATGTAGTCCGACGCGGCTGACGCGAGGTAGAGCGCCAAGAAGCCGACTTCCCGTAGCCGCCCAGGCCGTTTCAGCGGCACGGTCTCTTCCGCGCGCTGCGTCGTCTGCCGCACGCGCTCCGCGCCGGACGTCACGACGTCCGGAAAAATGCCGGGTGCGATGGCATTGACGTTGATACCGTAAGGCGCCCATTCGAGCGCCTGCGCCCGGGTAAATCCGGCGATCGCCGTCTTGGCGGTCGTGTAGAGCACCATGTCCCCACCGCCCTGATGCGCGGTCCACGACGCGATGTTGATCACTTTGCCCGAGCGGCGCGCCAGCATGTGCGGACCAACGGCGCGCGTGCATAAGAGGGCCTCGGTCAGGTTGACGTCCATGATGAACCGCAGCTCGTCGTCGGAAAGAGCGCCGCCACCGCCTTCTTTCTCCGGCAACGCGACCAGGGGCTTGCGGATCGAGTCTCCCAGCGCATTCACCAGGACGTCGATATGCCCAAAGGTGGCGAGGACCCCATCGACGGCGCGCCGGACCTCGTCCGGTTTGGTGACATCGGCGATGACAGGAACGACGCGTCGTCCCGACGCCGCGGCGATCTCCGCCGCCGTACTTTCGACGTATCTCGGCGTCAGGGCATTGAGTGCGATGTCGGCGCCGGCCTCGGCGAGCACTTGGGCAATTCCCTTGCCGATGCCACGTCCGGCCCCGGTGATGAAGACGACTTTCCCGGTGACATCGAATTCGACAGGCATCATGACGTGTTCTCCGTGATCGCGGTGTACGCCGGAACCCGATCATGCAGCGATTGCCGTGCAGGGGCTATGACGTGGCAATGAGAGGGCTGTCAAGCCTGGGGGGCCTCATGCCTCATCCTGTCCTGTAGGCGAGCACCGCTCGGCGTCCTTGTCCGCGCCCAGTTCCGCGGCGACTCGGTGCTGGTCGTCGGCAAAACCGAGCCGCGACGCATCTTCGATCTGCTCGGCCGCAAAAGGCGAGGTGGTCAGCGATCGACTGGCGCTGCGCGATGCTTTTGTCGAGCCGCTCGCAGCCTATCGACGCAAGGCCTGGGAAGAGGTGCGCCGGTCTCGAGGGCTGCTTCGCGATCGCGCCCGGTGATGGACCTAGCAAGGTGTTTCTTAGCCGCATCGCCCAGTTTCACGCCGCCGCGCCAAGTACCGATTGGGACGGCGTCTGGTCTCTGGCGGGAAAGTAGCCCGCCCAGCGCAAGCGCCGCCCCAGGCGTCTGCGGCGGATCGCCGGCCGCGGCGAGGGGATGCTACGCCGCCTAGTATTCTCTGTAGAAGCAGGCTTGTGGCCGAAGATACGTGCACGACACCACATCGCGTTTCACGACCTCACGTTCAACATGATAGAATTTCCGTCAGCGGCGACCGAAAGCGCCTGGTCGGCCCAGACCGCGAATTCGCAAATTGTTCAATCTCAGTGGAACCGTCACAATGACGACACGACTATGCGAAGAGAACCACAATGGTCAAACCATCGATCTCTTGGTCGGCCAAACGATTGAAGTTCGTCTTCCCGAAAACCCGACTACGGGATTTCGCTGGCAGCTAATAGACAATGACCGATCGGTGTGCGCGATGACCTCAGACGCATTCAAAGAAGAGCTCGGTCCGCCAGGGCGTGGCGGCGAACATAGTTGGATTTTCGAGGCTGTCCGACCTGGTGGATGCGATATCGAGCTCCGCTATCGGCGCCGTTGGGCTAATCCAGCCCAATCAGAGCGAATGTTTAAGATTCACATTCATGCGAAAAATCCCGAACGCGGCGCTGAGCCCGGCCATTAAGC
>DATEQL010000690.1:0-7722 GCA_035272665.1 Allostellaceae bacterium | reverse complement strand
CCGAGCATTACCAGCAGCGCGCCATTGGACTCGGTCGTGGCGACCATCACCGCCAGCTGGAGCGATGGAAGTCCGTTCGCCGGCACCCTGTCCTTTGGGCCACCCTACTCCAACGATCAGGGGGTTTTCGCGATTTCCGGGAACAGTTTGATCGTCAATCCATCCGGACCCGGGGTTTCCTCCGACGCGAATGCCACGCTAAACGTCACGGTCGTCGCGACGCAAGCGCCGACCGGTACCAGCGGCGGCGGCGTGCCAGTGTCGCCCGACGGAACTATCCTGACGGCACCGTCAAGTGGCAGCCTGACGACCGCTGCAGGCACTTGGACATTCGGCACGACGCAGCCGCAGCCGGGCCAATACGAGATCTTCCTGAACGGAAAAGACGTGGGCGGCTTTGCGGCGGTGATTGAGGTGAACGGCGGCAGCCAATTGTATGCGTACAACGTGGGAGGTTGGTGGATTTGGAATAACGGTTGGTCGCCGTCTGCCGCGCCCGGCGCCGTAGTTTCGCCTGACGGAACTACCTTGACGACGCCGTCAAGTGGCAGCCTGACGACCGCTGCAGGCACTTGGACATTTGGCACGACGCAGCCGCAGCCGGGCCAATACGAGATCTTCCTGAACGGAAAAGACGTGGGCGGCTTTGCGGCGGAGATTGAGGTGAACGACGGCAGCCAATTGTATGGGTACAACGTGGGCGGTTGGTGGATTTGGAATAACGGTTGGTCCCCGTCCGCCGCGCCCTAGGGCATTAGGCTGGGCGATGTCGGCGGCCGGACAGATCCGCGGTGTTCCCGCTGAGCGGCCGCGATGCGGATCCTGTTCACCGGCGCCAGCTCGTTCACCGGGTATTGCTTTGTCCGCCAGCTGGTCGCCACCGGGCACGGGGTTCTCGCCGCCTGTCGCGGCGACGGCCGGTACGAGGGCTTGCGCGCCGAGCGCGTGCGGATGGTGCGCGAGTTGTGCGAGACGCGGTTCGGCTGCGCCTTCGGCAATGACAATTTCCTGGGGTTGACGAAGACCTCGTTCGATGTGCTGTGCCATCACGGTGCGGAGGTCGGCGACTACCGCAGCCCCGATTTCGACCCCTATCGGGCTGCGGCCGCCAATCTCTACCGCCTGCCCGAGGGTCTTGCGGGTGTTGCAGGACCACGGCTGCGGGCGCCTGATGCTGACCGGCAGCGTCTTCGAGGCGAACGAGGGGGCGGGCTCGGCGCCGCTGCGCGCCTTCAGCCCCTACGGGCTCTCCAAGAGCCTGACCGCGGCGGCCGCCCAATTCTATGCCGAGCGCGCGGGTTTCACCGTCGAGAAGTTTGTGATCCCGAACCCGTTCGGTCCCTACGAGGTGCCGCGTTTTACCGGCTACCTGATGACGACGTGGCTCAACGGCGAAACCGCCCGCGTGCAGACCCCGCGCTATGTCCGCGACAACATCCCGGTGAGCCTGCTTGCCAAGGCCTATGCCGCTTTTGTCGGCGCTAGCCCGCCGCCGGGTACGGTCAGGCGCCTCAACCCGAGCTGCTATCCGGAGAGCCAGGGGGCCCTTGCCGAGCGGGTGCGCCGCGAAGCGGCCCTTCGTATCGGCCGACCCTGCGGTCTGGAGCTCGGCGCGCAGACCGATTTCCCCGAGCCGCCGGTGCGCATCAACGCCGACCTCCTCGACGCGTCAGCGCTGGGGTGGAGCGAGACGCAGGCATGGGACGAGTTCGTGGCCTATTACACCGCTTAACGGCCCGCTGCTCAGGCAACATAGATCGAGGTGATAGAGGGGGCTCTCCCTGCCGAGCGGCCGGTCTTGTTGACTGCCGGTTCCTAGGGTAGCGTAGGATGCTGCCGGTGGTGGGAAAGGGGGATACCAAAAATGGCTGACATGATCGTCGCCGTCGCTGCCGACCACAACGGCGTCGGCGCCAAGGCAAAGATAAAGTCGTTCCTCAAGGCGGAAGGGTACCGGTGTCTCGATCTCGGACCCTTCGCGTCGAGCCCACCCGTGGATTACGTCGACTATGCGCAGCTGGTAGGCCGGCTCGTGCAGGCCGGTGATTGCGACCGCGGCATCCTGATTTGCGGGACCGGAATCGGGATGAGCATGGTCGCCAACAAACTTCCGGGGATCCGGGCAGCGGTTGTTCACAACCTCGAAAGTGCCGCCAAGTCGCGCGAGCACAACGACGCCAACGTGCTGTGCCTGGGCGCCTGGGTCTGCTCCGATGACGACAACCTCGAGATGACAAGATTATGGCTCGATGAAAAATTCGGGGAGTATCGTCATGTCCGGCGCGTTGCGAGAATCAGCTCGGAGCCAGCGGGCAAGCTCGTCTTTGCCAATGGCGTGTTCGATATACTACACCAAGGTCACATCGATTTATTGAAATGGGCGCGCAGCTTGGGAGACCACCTCGTGGTCGGGATCAACTCCGACGCCTCGACGCGTGCGCTCAAGGGCCCGACCCGTCCGATCAACTCTCAGGAAAATCGCAAGGCGGTGTTGGAGGCGCTGCGTTTTGTCGACGAGGTTCTCGTGTTCGACGAAATCAAACCCCTCAACCTAATCCTCTCGCTGCGCCCCAAGATCGTCGTCAAAGGGGGTGAATGGCTGGCGGATGAGGTCCGCGAGCGAGACGAAATCCCACCGGAAATCGACGTGAAGATATTCCCGTTGGTAGCGGGCTATTCCTCCACCAACGTCATCAGGACCATCCGGGGTTATTGATGCTGGAAGCATTGCGGCGGGAGGTTGCCGAGCTCCACGCCGAATTGCCGAAGAACGGGCTCGTTGCCTGGACCAGCGGCAACATCAGCGGCCGCGACCCCGACAGCGGGCTCGTCGTGATCAAGCCGAGCGGCGTGAAATATCGCGACCTCACCCCGGCCAACATGGTGATCGTTGGTCTCGACGGGCGCGTCGTGGAGGGCCCGCTAAAACCATCGACCGACTGCGAAAGTCACCTGTTCATTTATCACGAACGTCCCGATATCGGCGGTGTCGTTCATACGCATTCGCCCTATGCGACCGCATTTGCGGCCGTCGGGCAAGACATCCCGATCGTGTTGACGGCGATGGCTGACGAATTTGGTGGACCCGTACCGTGCAGCGAGTATGCCCGCATCGGCGGACGCGCGATTGGGGAGGAGGTGGTGCGCATGCTCGGCAAGCACCACTGCTCGGCCGTGTTATTAAAGCAGCATGGCGTCTTTACCGTCGGCGGCTCGGCCGAAGCCGCGGTCAAATCGGCGGTGATGGTCGAAGATGTGGCCCGCACAGTTTTCTATGCCCGGCAGCTCGGCGATCTCGAGGAATTGCCCGCCGAGGAAATCGAGATTGCCCACCACCGTTACATGTATGACTATGGCCAGCGGTGAAGCTCACATGCCTTCGGGCCAGCCGGCCGGGTGCCGCTGAAGGTTATAATGACCATCGATTGGCACGAGCTGCTCGATGGTTTCGCGCGAAAGCGGGTGTTGCTGATCGGCGATACGATCCTCGACATCTACACCTACGGAACCGCGCTCGGTCTCTCCGCCGAGACACCGACAATCGTTGCCCGGAAGGGAGAGGTGCGCTACTCGCTGGGCGGCGCTGCGCTGGTCTGCCGCAACCTGTTGGAGCTCGGGGCGGCTGTTTCCTTCATCACCCTTGTCGGCGAGGATGAAGAGGCTACACAAGTCGCCCAACTCGCGGCGCCGAAGCTCGAATTGATCACGGTTGCCGAGCCTGGGCGGCAAACCACGGTCAAGCACCGCTTCTGGGTCGACGGATACAAGCTCTTTCAGCTCGATACGCGCAACGACGCGCCGATTGGCCGGGGCGTGTTCGACGAGGTGATGACGAATGTCGCCCGACGTCTACCGGAGACGGACGCGGCGATCATCTCCGATTATCGCCACGGCCTGCTGACCCCCGAGCTAATCGATGGGCTCATGGGCGCGCTGCGACGGTCGGGCACCGAAGTATATGTCGACTCTCAGGTGGCTCAGAACACCGGCAATCATCGGCTCTATCGCGGCGGTGCCGTGATTTGCCTCAACCTGAAGGAAGCATACTCCATCGATCCCGAGTTCGAACCGCAGCCGAGGGTGGGGGCCTTTGTGCGGCTGCGACGAGAGCTGGAGACTGAGCGCATCGTGGTCAAGCTCGGCGAAGCGGGAGCGATGATGCTCGATGGCAACACGGTCGTGCAGTCGCCGGCTACGCCGATAGAGCCGGTGGACACGACCGGCGCGGGCGATGCTTTTCTGGCCGCCCTCTGTTTGTGCGGAGGGGCCGTGCCCGAGGCGGCATTGCGGGTGGCGAACGCCTGGGCTGGACTGTCTATCCGCATTCATGGTACGGCGCCCCCGAGCAAAAGCGACCTGCCGAAGGCCCTGGGGCTCACATAGCAAAGATCGTTCCGCGGAGGCGAGGAATGGCATATGGGCTGACTCTCGAGCAGGTTCGCCACATCAATCGCCCGCGGCCGACCGAGCTGCCATGGGGCACGACCACCTGCTGCACCGAGATGGAAGAGTATTCGCTCGCAAGGCTGGAACTGAAGCCGGGCGCGGCCGAGCCATTGCACTTTCACCCGGTCGGTGGCCGGCACGCCTTTGTCGAGCACGGGGAGGTCCTAGTGCGCCGGCTCGACAAGACCGGCCGCGCCAGCGCAGCGGTCGTGCGACCGGGTACGACGCTACCGCTGGCGCCGTTCGAGGTGCATGGATTCTCCAGCCGAACCGGTGCCGAAATTTATTTGTTCGGCCCGCCGGGAAGCGGCCCTGAGGCCGTGCTCGTCGAAACGGCGGAAGACGCGCAGCATGCGGTTGCGCTGGCAGCCAATAACCCGCTGCCGGAGGTCGGACAAGCGACCACGGACCGGCTCGAAAAATACTGGGGCGCCATCGAAACTATCTTCAGCGGCGATGTTGCCGGAAAGCGAATTTTCGTCAGTAAGGGCGGGCAGAGTAGCCTCGAATTTCACGTCGAAAAGCGCGAGACCTATTGGATCCACGCGGGACTGCTGAAGGTCGGGCTGCGCATTGGCCGGGCGGAGAACCACAGCATCGTCCTGCGGCCGGGCGAAAGCTATGACATCCGTCCCGGGGTGATGCACATGCGCATTGCGCTCGAGGACACGGTGATTATCGAGGCATCGACCCGCGATTCGGATGCGGACTCCCATCTGGTCGAAGACGGCCAGACCTACCGGCACATTGAAGCGTCAGCGCCTTAGGAAATCAAAGGCAGGAGCGACAAATGAAACTGTTTCTTGATTCCGCCAATCTGCAGGATGTCGAAGAGAGCTTGGCGCGAGGCTTCATCTCCGGTGTCACCACCAACCCGTCGCTACTGTCAAAGGAGCCAAAGGCCAATTTCTTTGGCCATGTCGACCGGATCGTGGAGCTGCTCGAGGCAAGCGGGCGCCCGGTTTCGCTCAGCGTCGAGGTCTTTGCCAGCAAGCCCGACGAAATGATTGCGCAGGCTCTGGAGATCCGCGAGCGCATCCCCTACCAGCATCTGGCGATCAAGATCCCGATCGGCTGGGGCGAATTGCGCGCGGTGGACGCGCTGGCGCGGCGCGGTATCGCCGTCAACTGCACCTGCATGTTCACCGAGGAGCAGGCGATCCTCGCGGCCAATGCCGGGGCCCGCTATGTGTCAATCTTCATGTGCAGGCTAAAGGACATCGGCGGCGACCCGGCAAAGGTGATCGCCAACACCCGGCAAATTCTTGACCGCGGGAGGCATTCGGCGGAGATCATCGTCGGCAGCATCCGCAGCCAGTCGGATATCCTGGAGGCCCACCTCGCCGGCGGCCATATCGTCACGGCCGGCTACAAGATCCTCGAGGGCACGGCAGTCCACCCGCAGACGGACAAATCGGTGCAGGGATTCCTCAAGGACTTCGAGGCCTGGATCAGCTGATGGTCATCTGTTTCGACATCGACGGGGTTCTATGCGAACAGGTCGAAGGCAACTACGCCGCGGCCCAGCCGAACCGGGAGATGATCGAATTGGTGAACCGGTTTTACGAGCGGGGCTGCCGGATCGTGCTGCACACGAGCCGCTTCATGGGGCGAACCGGCGGCAACCCGATCGAGAGCCATCGCCTTGGCTTTGACTTCACACGGTGCCAGCTGGCGCAGTGGGGCGTCCGTTATCACGAACTGCACATGGGCAAGCCGCGCTACGACGTCCTCATCGACGACCGCTCACTGTTTTACGAACCGGACTGCGAGAGAATCGAAGGCTTGCTCGAAGATCGTTTGGGTCAAGGGCCGTAGGCGCTCCTGCAGGGTCGGATCGAGCGCGATGTCCGTCAGCGCTGTCTTTGCAAAAGCAAGTCGCGATACTGCCTGTCGTGGGAAGCGGCGCGACCTAAACTAAGGACCGCAGGCGCACTCACGCCGGGACCGGCCGGCCCGACAGCAGCCTGTCGAGCCGGTCGAGAATGTCGTCCGGCACCGCATCGCGTAGCTCTTCCTCCGGTAGCTGCGCGTAATGCCGGTAGCCCAACTCGACCATTTGCGCCAGCGATAACGGACGTTCCTGCCCCGGTTCGAGGCCCTGCATCGGTCGGATGAAGATCGTCGATCCCGGCACGCCGATCCTTCTGGCCAAGTCCGGGTAGATCGGCCATTGCACGCTGTCGGCAAGGTGATCGCGTAGACCGGACGGCGGCTGTACCTCGGTCTCGATCAGGCCCGCCCGCTCGGCGGCCATCTTCCCGAGCTGTGCCAGCACTGAAATTTTCGGATGGTTCGGGAGGTACATAAACGCGCCCTCCTCGTGGAGCCATCGGTCGAAGTGCGACGAGAGATCGAACCCCGCGAGCGAAAACCGTTCGAGCAGACTGGCCTTGGCCACGGCATAGGAGTCGAAATACCCGAGCGCGGAGAAAACCAGGCTATTGAACAGGCTCAGTACTCGGGGCGCGGCCACGCCCAGTACATAAGAAGCCGAGATGATGGCCGAATGCCAGTCTCCCGCATACCCTTTGATCAGGCCGCCAGATCGCCGCCCGAACAAGTATACGCAATCGGGATGGAAGCCACGGAAGACCACGACAGGAACGAAAATGACCCCAGGGAGCATCTGGGTCAGGTTCGAGTGTTCCAAGACCCCGCCGCCTTCTCGGTCCGGCACCTGTGAAATGACAATGTCATACTCCGGCAGCTGGGCCAGGATCTCGTCCGGACTGTCCGGCGGATACATGCCGACATGCCATACCTTGCACTTCGCCGCGGGCGCTAAGCGCCTAATCGCTTCGACGAGCCCGGCAACCTGGCAGGAGCCTACTATCGCTACTCGCGGCACCCTACCGGCGCCCTTGTTCGACGGCCCAATCTCCACGAATACGCGTCTCCGCTTTTTAAGGTGTAGGCACCGGCGCCTGAACCCGGACCCGCCGCCGTTCGGTTTCTGCCGGGTGAACTGCGCCTGATTAGATGTCGCGTGCGCTTTTCATAGGTGCGCCAAGCATTCCAACCGCCGCAGCCGAGATCCATCCTTGCACCACACCTCCATGGTGAGCACTCGCCTCAGCCAGTTGGACATTGATTCATCATCCGGCGGAATGTCGAACTCCAAGACTTTACCACCTACCGCCGGCACAATATCACGAACAACCTCCCACGGCTCGCGCGGAACCAGATAGTGCATCTTGACCTGCCAAGCGTGTATCTCGGAACCGACCCTGAAAGCCACCGCCGCATCGGGCGTTAGGCTCCTGACCGCGGCCT
>DATEQL010000689.1:0-10300 GCA_035272665.1 Allostellaceae bacterium | reverse complement strand
GATGGGGTAATTCCGATCAGCGGCGCCAAGAACGCCGCATTGCCGCTGATGGCGGCGAGCCTGCTGACGTCGGATACGCTGACGCTCGAGAATGTTCCCGATCTGGCGGACATCGCGACGATGGCAAACCTGCTTGTTCAGCATGGCGCCGCCATCACGATGGACGAAGGGGGCGGGAATGGTGGACATGCGCTGGAATTGTCGGCTGCACACATTACCTCGACCACGGCCCCGTACGATCTGGTCCGCAAGATGCGAGCCTCTATTCTCGTGCTAGGACCGCTTCTCGCACGTTGCGGCCGCGCGCGGGTGTCGCTGCCGGGCGGTTGCGCGATCGGGCCGCGACCGGTGGACCTCCACATCAAAGGGCTGCAACGGCTCGGCGCCGAAGTCGAGTTAAGCGGCGGCTATATCGATGCCCGCGCGCCAAAGGGTCTGAGAGGAGCCGAGATCGCATTCCCGGCGGTGTCGGTCGGTGCCACCGAGAATCTGCTGATGGCGGCTGCGCTCGCGGAAGGCGAGACTTTACTGATCAACGCCGCTCGGGAACCCGAGATCACCGACCTTGCTCTATGTCTTGAGGCGATGGGCGCTCGGATCGCCGGGATCGGCACCGATCGCTTGAGCATCCTCGGTGCCAGCCAGTTGCATGGGACGGTCCATACGATCATCCCCGATCGCATCGAAACCGGAACGTATATCATAGCGGCAGCGGCAACGGATGGCGAGGTGCGGTTGACCGGCACGCGGTTCGATCTTGTCGCGGCGGCAGCACGTGCCCTCGAGGGGGCTGGCGTTGAGGTGTCAGCTACTGCCGACGGGCTCAAAGTGCGCCGGCGCGCGGGAAGCATCGAGGGCGTCGATATCATGACCGAACCCTATCCCGGCTTTCCGACCGACCTTCAGGCGCAAATCATGTCGCTGATGACGATTGCCAAAGGCGCATCGATGATTACCGAGACGATTTTCGAGAACCGCTTCATGCACGTTCCCGAACTCGCGCGCATGGGCGCCAACATTAACATCCACGGTACCTCGGCCTTGGTGCGTGGAGTGCCGGCGCTGACGGGGGCGCCGGTGATGGCGACAGACCTGCGCGCTTCGGTATCGCTGGTCGTCGCCGGCCTTGTCGCGGCGGGTGAGACCGTGATTAACCGCGTCTATCACCTCGACCGCGGCTACGAGCGGCTGGAGGAAAAACTCGCGGCGTGCGGCGCCCGGATCGAGAGATTGCGCAATGTCGCCTGACAGGAGCGGCGGTGCCCTCAAGCTGCGCGCGGAGGATGTGGACGACCTCGCAGTGATCTCGGCGTGCCTGCAGGACGCGCTTGTTGCCGTCCGCGACCTCGCATTCGTTCCCGAGGATCGTACGTTCGTGATGGTCGCCAACCGCTTCCGCTGGGAACGAGCCCTGCGTGCGGCGCGCGGCGAGGCCGGTTATCAGCGCACTCTGTGCGGCATAACCTTCGGAGCGGTTGCCGGCGTGTCCTATCTCGGTTTCCGCCGCGCCGAGGACGATCGGATCTTGTCGCTGCTGGCTATTCGACCCGGACGCGACGGTGAAGCGGACACGATCCAGCTCGAATTTTCCGGCGGGGCAACGATCCGGCTGGACGTCACCCGCATCCTTTGTCAAGCGACGGATCTCGGCGAGCCGTGGCCGACCCAATGGCAGCCCCGACACGATGTGGATGAGCGGGTGTGACTGCCGCCGCGAATGCGAGCCGCTCCGAAAGTCCTTTGATCCTCGCGCTGCCGAACGGACGGATCCTCAGCGAGGTGATGCCGCTGTTGGGTCGTCTCGGCATCACGCCAGAGCCCGCCTTTGACGATCCCGGCTCGCGCCAGCTGCGCTTTGCCACCAGCGAGCCTAGCCTCGATCTGATTCGGGTGCGCAGCTTCGACGTCGCCACCTTTGTCGCCTTCGGCTCGGCCCAGCTCGGCATCGCCGGCAACGATGTGCTGATGGAATTCGATTATTCCGAGATCTACGCGCCGCTCGACCTCGGTGTCGGGAACTGCCATCTCGCTGTTGCGGCGACCACGGACGGCGCGGTGCGCGAGGAAGTCGGGCGCGCGAGTCACATCCGCGTGGCGACGAAGTACCCGGAGGTCACACGCCGCCATTTCGCCGCGCGCGGTATCCAGGCGGAGTGCATCAAGCTGAACGGAGCGATAGAGCTCGCCCCGCATCTCGGCCTTTGCCGTCACATCGTCGATCTGGTCCAAACCGGCGCCACGCTCAAGGCGAACGGTCTGATCGAGATCGAGCGCATCGCCGAGGTCAGCTCGCGGCTGATCGTCAACCGACCGGCGCTGAAGACCCGCCCGGAAGAGGTCGGCGGCTGGATCGAGCGCTTCCGCGACGCGATACGTCTTCAGCGAACCCTCACCAACCCAGCCTTGCCGGCTGGGTCGCCCCTTTCCCGCGGTGAAGTCGGGTAAGGGTCACATCATAAGCGGGGTAGGGAGCTGATGCCGGTTAGGATGGCAACGCGCGATGCCGGGTTCGAAGCGGCCTTTGGGCGGCTGCTCGAGGCAAAGCGGGAAAGCGCGGCCGATGTCGATGCCGCGGCCGGTGCGATCATCGAGGATGTCGCTCGGCGCGGCGACGCTGCGTTGATCGATTACACGCGCCGCTTCGACGGCGTCGACATCACGGCCGCCGACCTGCGCCTCACAAGCCGCGAGATCGCCCAAGGAGCCGCTGCGGCACCGCCCGAAACAGTCGCAGCCTTGCGGCTCGCCGCGGAGCGGATCGAGAGCTTTCACCGCCGTCAACTGCCGCCGCCGATCGATTATGTCGATGCGCTCGGAGTGCGGCTTGCCGCCCGCTGGCGCCCGATCGACGCCGCCGGGCTTTACGTACCCGGCGGCACCGCCGCCTACCCGTCCTCGGTGCTGATGAACGCGGTTCCCGCCAAGATTGCCGGCGTCGAGCGGCTGGTGATGACCGTGCCGGCGCCCGGCGGCGTCCTCAACCCACTCGTTCTCGCTGCCGCCGAGCTGGTCGGGATCGACGAGGTATACCGGGTTGGCGGAGCGCAGGCGGTGGCAGCTCTCGCCTTTGGCACAGCGACGATTGCGCCCGTCGACAAGATCGTCGGGCCGGGGAATGCGTACGTCGCTGCGGCGAAGCGGCGCGTCTTCGGCCGGGTCGGGATCGACATGATCGCCGGTCCGTCGGAGATTCTCGTCGTCGCCGATCGACGGAACGATCCGGAGTGGATCGCCGCCGATTTGTTGTCGCAAGCGGAGCACGACAGCGCGGCGCAAGCAATCCTTGTCACCGACGATGCCGCGTTCGCGGCCGACGTCGAGACGGCGGTAGAGCGCCATCTGGTGCGATTACCGCGCGCGCAGATCGCGCGGGCGAGCTGGCAGGCGCATGGTGCGATTCTCCTCGTCGCCGACTGGGAAGAGGCGGCGGTGCTGATCGACCGGATCGCCCCCGAGCATCTCGAACTTGCGCTCGACGAGGCTGATGCCTTAGCCGATCGGGTTCGCCATGCCGGCGCGATCTTCCTCGGTCGCCACACCCCCGAGGCCATCGGCGACTATATCGCCGGGCCCAACCATGTCCTGCCGACGGCGCGCAGCGCCCGCTTCGCCTCCGGCCTCGGCGTCCTCGACTTCGTCAAGCGCAGCTCGCTCGTCCGCTGTGATGCCGCGAGCTTGGCGGCGCTCGCGCCGGCGGCGATCCGTCTCGCCGAGGCGGAAGGGCTGGAGGCCCATGCGCTGTCGCTGTCGATCCGACTCTCGCCCAGGGCATGAACCGACGGCCATGGGCGACCCCCAGGGCGAGTGGCGGATCGTCGGCATCACCCTCGACGAGCGCACGGTGGTTCGACGCAGCCCCGATATCGAGCACGAACGAGCGGTTGCGATCTTCGATCTGCTGGAGGAGAACCGTTTTGCCCCCGCCTCCGGGCTCGACGGGCCGTTTCATCTCCACTTGGCCATCGAAGAGAATCGGCTGAGCATCGAGGTTCGATCTGCGGCAAACGGTTCGAGCGAGACGATCCTGCTGCCTCTGGCCCCGTTTCGCGGTATCGTCCGCGACTACTTTATGGTTTGCGAGAGCTATTACGAGGCGATTCGGCGGTCGAGCCTGGCGCAGATCGAGGCCATCGATGTGGGAAGGCGATCGCTGCACGACGAGGGATCGACGCTGCTGATGGAGCGGCTCGCCGACAAGGTCGCCGTCGACCACGACACCGGCCGCCGCCTATTCACCCTGATCTGCGTGCTGCATCTGCGGGGATGACGCTGTGGCGACGACACCACCGCTCCTCGTGCTCGCTTCCGCCTCGCCTCGCCGGCTAGACCTGCTGCGGCAGATCGGGCTCGAGCCCGACCGAATTGATTCCCCCGATATCGACGAAATGTCGCGACCCGGCGAGCTGCCACCGGCCCATGCCATGCGCCTCGCGGAGGAGAAGGCGCGGGCGGTGATGCCGCGGCATCCCGGCGCCTATATCCTTGCTGCCGACACGGTTGTTGCTTGCGGCCGCCGCATCCTGCCGAAACCTGTAGACCCGGAAACCGCCCGATCCTGCCTCGAGCTCTTGTCCGGGCGCCGCCACCGCGTCCATGGCGGCATTGCTGTGGCAGGGCCGGACGAGCGACTGGCGCTGCGCCGGGTCGACAGTCAGGTCGCGTTCAAGCGTCTCAGCGAGGCGGAGATCGCGGCTTATCTTTGCTGTGGCGAATGGTGCGGCAAGGCCGGCGGCTACGCGATCCAGGGGCGGGCCGCTGCTCTGATCCGCTGGGTTTGCGGCTCCTATTCGAACGTGGTCGGACTGCCGCTGTTCGAGACGGCTCAGCTGCTCGCCGGCCGCGGCTATCGACCGCATTGCCCGGCGAACTGCTGATCGCCGCCGGCCCGGGCGAGTGGCGTGCCGCGCTGCTCGAGGACGGCATCCCCGTCGAGCTCTTCGTCGAGCGCGGCGATCGGAACGAGGCCGGTAGCATCCATCTCGGCCGGGCGCGCCGGCTGCTGGCGGCGCTCGGCGCGGCGCTTGTCGATATCGGCGGCGATCGGGCGGCCTTCCTGCCACTGAGCGAAGTCCTGCCACGCGGCCGGCGGCTCGACGAAGGCGAGCGCGTGGTCGTCCAAATTCGCCGCGAGGCGCAGGGAGGCAAGGCGGCACGGGTGACGACCGGTATTGCGCTGCGGGGCCAGGTCGTCGAGCTGAGGTGGGGGCGGCCGGGCATCCTCGGCAGTCAAACGCTGTCGCCGGAGGAGCGAGCTCGGTTGCTGTCCGCTGTCGAGGCTGGCCCCGCAAGCCCCCACCCTCCCGCTGACGCGGGTCCCTCCCTCCCCCATGGCCACGGGGGAGGGTCGGGGTGGGGGCTGAGGTTGCTCGATCCCGCGCCGATCAGCGCCGTCGTCGTTGAGATCGCGGATTTGCTCTCACGCTGGCGTGACGTCCATGATCGAGCCGTGCGGCTCGCGCCGCCGGCCCGCCTCGACCCGCACTTGTCTTTCGCCGCGGCGCTGGCCAATGCGCTACCGGTAGTTCCGGACAGCATCCTCACCGATGATCCCGCCACGATTCCCGAACTCCGCTCGGCTTTCCCCGGTGCTTCGATACAGCATAGGCCGGAGGCCGAGTGGCCGATCGATCTCGACGCGGTCTTCGACCAGGCGTTATCCGGGACCGTCGCGCTCGACGACAGCGGCTATGTGCACTTCGATGCCGCGCGGGCTGCCATAATGGTCGACGTCGACAGTGGGACCCCGGAGACAGGGTCGCCGGAGCGCACCGGACTCGCGGTCAATCTAGCTGCTGCCGGTGCCATCGCCCGGCAGATCCGGCTGCGCAATCTCGGCGGCGGCATCGTCATCGATTTTATCGGCTTGGACGACCGCAGGTTGCGCGGTCGCATCCGCGATGCGCTCACCGAAGCGCTGGCTCCCGACCCCGCGCGGCCGCAGATCCTGGGCTGGACCCAGCTCGGTCACCTCGAGCTGGTGCGGCCGCGTCGCGGGCGCCCGCCTGCCGAAATCCTGCTCGAGCCGCGTCCCGGCGGCCCTCTCGTCAAGACCGCGGTCACGGTGGCACACGAGGTGCTGTGCGCGCTGCGTCGCGAAGCGCGGGCACAGCCTGGGCGCGGGTGGCGTCTGACGATCGCTCCGGGTGTCGCCGCGGCGTTGGCCGGCGGCGCGGCGACGGCATTACACGCGCTCGAACAGCGATTCGGGCGCGAGATCGCGATCGAGGTCGATCCCAACCTCGATCGCGACCGGTTTCAAGTCGCGCCCGCCTGATTATATCCGCCTGCAATGAAGCCCAGATCAGCGAATACGCCGCGACCCTGCCCGATCTGCGGAAAGCCGTCGACGCCACAGAACCGGCCATTCTGCTCAGCCCGCTGCGCCCGGATCGATCTCGGTCGCTGGCTCAAAGGCAACTACCGCATCCCGACCGAGGAGGCCCCCGAGGAGACCTCCGGCGAAGAGCAGTAACATCTCGGACGAACACCGATTGACCAACTCTCGCACGCTCGCGAGCATGCGCGCGACGATCTGGAGGTCAGATGAATTCCTCACCTCGGCCCAAGCACTACAAGGTGATTTATGCCGACCCGCCTTGGACGTTTTCCACCTATTCGCGCAAGGGCAAGGGCCGCAGCGCCGAGGCTTATTACGACTGCATGACGCTCGCCGACATCAAGGCGCTGCCGGTGTCCGAATGGGCGGCGGACGATTGCGTGTTGTTGTTGTGGGCGACGGACCCGCTTCTCGAAAAGGCCTTCGACGTAATCCGTGCCTGGGGCTTCGTTTACAAGACCGTCGGCTTCTATTGGGCAAAGCTCAGGAAGCCCGAGCCCCTTTACAATGACGGGAATTTCTTCACCGGGCTCGGGTTTTGGACGCGCGCGAACCCCGAATCCTGTCTGCTCGCGACGCGCGGCAAACCACATCGCCTCTCGGCAAATGTCCGCAAACTGATCATCTCGCCACGGCGCGAGCACAGCCGGAAGCCGGACGAAGCCTACCCGCGCATCGAGGCGCTGTGCGAAGGGCCTTATCTCGAGATGTTCGCACGTTCCTCACGACCCGGTTGGGACCGCTGGGGGCTCGATGCCGATTTGCGCGAAATCGGCACGCGGCGTTGGCGTGCCGCCAGCTATCCCGACGCGCCACAGGCTGCGGATTAGTCCCTGCTCATCAAGGGCTTCAGCAAGCCTTAAGCACTCGTGCGCAGAGTGCACGAGGGTGCCTATGGCAGGGGCCGGAGGTTCTTATCGGGATGGCGGCGTGATCGGCTGGGCGCTGCGCTGGGTGTTGGTGTGCTGCGGCATGGCCTTCCTCTGCATCGGTATCGTCAAAATTGGTCCCGAGTCTTTCCTTGACCGGGCCAGGAAATCTGAACCCGTTGCCCGCGCCGCGGTGATGGGCTCGGCAGTCAATACCCTCGTCTATCCCGCAAACGGGCAAGGCCACGTCATCGTCGACGCTGCGGTCAACGGCGCCTCCATGCGGCTGCTCGTCGATACGGGCGCCAGCCTGGTCACGCTGACACCCGCGGATGCGCGAGCTGCCGGCATCACGCCCGGTGAGCTGGTGTTCAACCATCGCGTCAGCACCGCCAACGGCTCCGCGCGCATGGCCCCGGTGACCCTGCGCGAGGTCCGGATCGGCCAGCTCTCGATCTACGACGTGTCTGCTGCGGTGCTCGAAAATCTCAACATCTCGTTGCTCGGGATGAGTTTTCTTGCTCGACTGCAGAGCTATGAGATGCGGGACGGTAAGCTCACGATCAGTTGGTAGTCGAGAAGCACCTGCTATACTGTTCCGGGCAGCCGCGGTGGCGGCCGCCTGACCAGAGGGAGTCCCACGATGGGCGAAATTCTCGGCATTGGGGTCACGCACTTCCCCGGATTGATGCTGCCCGACGCCTATATGAGCTCGTTCCTGACCCGCACGCTGAAGAGCGACCGCGTGCCCGCGGAAATGAAGCAGCCGGCGCGTTGGCCCGAACCGTTGCGGGAGGAACTCGCCGCCAATGAGAACGGCGCCGCCGCAGCCGAGCATCGTCGCCGCCTCGTTGGCGGCTTTCGCAAGGCACGCGAGGCGCTCGACGCGTTCGCGCCTGATTTCGTGCTGATCTGGGGTGACGATCAGTACGAGAACTTTCGCGAGGACGGGGTCCCGTCATTTTGCGTCTTTGCTCTGGACGCAATCGACTGCCGCCCGTTCGGGCACCCCGGCCGGTCCGAGCAGGGTAACGTCTGGGGCGAGGACCCCGGCAAGGTCGTCCGCGTCGAGGGGCACCGCGCTGCCGGCTGCTGTCTCGCCGCCGAGCTGATCAAGGCCGATTTCGACGTCAGCTATGCCTATGCGATGCGTCACGAGCTCGGGCTGCCGCACGCCTTCATCAATACGATCCTCTATCTCGATTACGACCGGCGCGGGTTCCCCTATCCGGTGGTGCCGTTTCACGTCAATTGCTACGGGTCCTCGGTCATCGCCAAGCGCGGCAGCAGCGCGCATCTGACTGGCGGGGCCGACCCGAACGCGGTTGACCCGCCCGGCCCGAACCCATCGCGCTGCTTCGATGTCGGGGCTGCCGTCGCCCGCGCTGTTGCCGAGAGCCCCTGGCGGGTGGCACTCGTCGCCTCGTCGAGCTGGTCGCACGCGTTCCTGACGGCGAAGCATGATTGGATCTACCCCGATGTTGCGAGCGATCGGGCGCGCTTCGACGAGCTTGCCTCGGGCAATTTCGCGCGTTGGCGCAAGCTCACCACCGGGCAGATCGAGGACGCCGGCCAGCAGGAATTTCTGAACTGGGTCTGCCTCGCCGGCGCGATGGACGCGCTCGGACGCAAGGCCGAGATCATCGACTACGTCGAGTCGTACCTGTTCAACTCGAACAAGTGCTTCGCCCTGTTCCGGTCATAGCTGATCGCCGATAGAAGCTCCGCGCCCCGGCGCGGAGCTTCGGCGGCAACTTTGGGCTTTCCCCGCGGGTGGATCACGGCCGCCTTACCCGCCCGGACTCGCCGCGAGGACGTCTGGATCACCGCTTCTCGCGGCATCTGAGTGTAGTGGTTGGCCAGAGCGACGTCTTCGGCCCCGCTCGCCAAGCCGACGGAATGAACGCCCACAGCCGTCGGAGTCGTCAGCTGCTCGAAGGCCGCTAGGGCGATTGGGGGCCCATCAGACGCGCGGCGAGTGCAGTCATCACCAGAGACAGCCCGAAGAACAGCATGTTGATGCCGACCAACAGGCCGATGGCCCAGTCGGCCGAGCTCGGCCAGCCATCCCAGATCAGGAAGGCGAGGAGCAAGTCGACGATCCCGCTGAACAGCACCCAACCCCAGCTCTTGAGGTGCTCACGATGCTGCACTGCGAGCGCGATCGCGGTAACGCCCTCGAGAATAAAGAACGCGATCAATACCATCGTCAGGGTCAGCACGCCCGCCAGCGGCCGAAAAATCAGTATCAGGCCGAGCACGATCGCTAGCACCGCCGTTAGCAGCGCCCATGCAAAGCCGGGCAGCCGCCGGGACTGCCACACCGACACCGCTCGGAAAATGCCCCCTACGAAGAACAGCCAGCCGACAAAGATGCCTATCGCGACCGTGGCGACGTTGGGCTCGGCGACCGCCAAGAGCCCCAGCACTATCATTAGGATGCCCTGCGCGAGAACGAGCTTCCAATGCGCGTGGATGGTCGCCGCCATCCGGCGCCGAATGTCTTCGATATCGCGTTGGGTGGTCATGTCGCTGCCGCCGAGAGTTTGAGGGCGCCAGTGTTACCCTCACGAAAGTGGGGGTCAATCATCTCGCCCCCTCCCTAACCCTCCCCCGCGTGCAGGGGAGGGAATCATATTTGACCCTCCCCCGCGTGCGGGGGAGGGAAGGGTGGGGGCAAAGCGGTTCGGCCGAGGAAGTCGAGGCAGCCCTGCAGGATGTAGGCGGCGGCGACGCGATCGACGATTTCGGCCCGGCGCTTCCTGGTCATGTCATGGGCGATCATCTCGCGGGTGACGGCGGCGGTCGACAGCCGCTCGTCCCAGAAGACGATCGGCAGGTCTCGGATTGCCAGCAGATTCCGGGCGAATTGGCGCACCGACTGCGTGCGCGGCCCGTCGGTTCCGGCGAGGGTCAACGGCAGGCCGATCACCAGCCCGCCCACGCCGTGGGCGCCGACCAACGCGAAGAGCTGCACCATATCCTCGTGGAAGCGGCGGCGCCGGATCGTTTCGAGCGGCGTGGCGATGACCCGCCGTGTATCGGACAGGGCGAGGCCAATCGTCTTCGTGCCGACATCGAGACCCATCAGCCG
>DATEQL010000688.1:0-10452 GCA_035272665.1 Allostellaceae bacterium | reverse complement strand
TTCGCCGGTGCCGTCATTCCCCGACATGATCCGGCAAGCGCCGGGGTCGGCGTCCCGTGTGCTTCGCTTCTTGAGGAGTGCGGGAAGTCCGCCGCGGCGCTCACACAGGAGATCCCGTACGGATACCCGCTCTGGTGAGCTCCTGATCACCCCGGCGGGGCAGGGCCGGCGCGGGCGGCGGCGGGCTCCACCGGGCTGCGCCTTCCATCGATGGCCGCGAGCTGTGCGGTGATCCACTCGGCCGAAATGACGATCGTCTTCTCGTTGCCAGAGGGCGACAGGAACGTGACCGCGAGACCGCCTGGGCTCGCCCGCAGCTTGCTCTCCGGGAGAATGGCGGCGAATTCCTCGACATAGGAGCAGCCCGCGTCGCAAGAAATCTCGTCATGGCTGATCTGGACAAACTGCAAGGGACCGCCGGCGCTGTCGCGGGCTGCGTTCCGGCCCCGGTCGGCTCCGAAATAGCTGTCGGAGACATAAAGCTGATGCGCAGCTTCGCCTGTCTGGAGATCGACAAAGCTGCGCAAGCAGTAGAAATTCGTCCCCGGGATGTGCAAAAAAGGCGGCGCGTGCTGGGCTTTCGGGCCGACGAAGTCGACAAAGCGCGATGACAAGTCCTGGCGAGCCTCGACCACAGGCGTGCCGGGGACGGTAGTCTCGCGCGGCGTCAGCTGGGCGCAGGAGGTCAACGCCATACCCAGGGCGACTGCGAGAAGGCTCCCGCGGCGGCAGGTCATACGGCGCGGGCAGCAATCTCGGAATTGTCCTCGCCAAGCCGGGGCGCCGTCTTGGCGAAGGCCGGGCGGGTGCCGTCGAACGACAGGGGCAGCCCCACCAGTGACAGGGCAGGGCTTCCCCCCGATTGTTGGATGATTCCGAGTGCGGTGGTCTGGGGATCGGTCACCACTTGGTCTAAGGTCTGGATCGGGCTATTCGGGATGCCGGCCTTATCCAGGCGCTCGGCCCACACCGCAATCGGCGCGGTCCGGAAGAGATCGCTCAGGATCGGAACCAATTCCCGGCGATTGACAACGCGGTCGCTGTTCGTGCGAAACCGCGGTTCTTCGGCGAGACCCGGTCGACCGATTGCCGCGCACAAGCGGCGAAACAAATTGTCGTTGCCAGCCGCCACCATCATGTGACCGTCGGCGGTTTCGAAGGCCTGATAAGGCACGATCTGCTCGATGCCCGAGCCGTGCCGCTTGGGGATTTCGCCATTGGCGAGATAGGCCGAGATCGGCAAGGTCATCCAGCCGAGTGTCGTCTCGTAGAGCGAGGTATCGACCACCCCGCCACGTCCGGTGCGTTGGCGCTCCTGCAGGGCCGCGAGAATGGCGATGACCGACCACATCCCGGTGGCGATGTCGATGATCGAAACGCCGACCCGGACCGGCGGCCGCCCATCCTCGCCCAGCAGGCTCATCAGCCCGCCATAGGCCTGCATCATCGGGTCGTAGCCCGGCCGGTCACGCAACGGCCCGGTCGACCCGAAGGCGCCGACATTGCACCAGACGAGACTGGGCTTCTCGGCCGTGATCATTTCGGCCGACAGCCCGTAGCGGTCGAGTGTGCCGTATTTGAGATTGTGGAGCAGCACATCGGCGCGGTCGCGGATCAGCGACCGCAGACGGTCGACCTGAGCCGGATCGGCGAGATCGATCGTTATCCCCCGCTTGGCGCGGTTGAAGGCGTGAAACGCTGTCGCCGTGCCCTCGGTAAAAGGCGGACCCCAGCCGCGGCACGGATCGCCCCCTTTCGGGTTCTCGACCTTGATGACCTCGGCGCCCAGTTCGCCGAGGATCATCCCGGCATAGGGTGCCGCGACGCTGTGACCGATTTCGATCACGGTGAGACCAGAGAGCGGGCGGGTGCTCGACATCGACGGTTTGCTCCAAGCAGAAGGACAGCCCGAAGCCCTTAGTACCACGGAGCCGCGCAGGGCAGGGGCTTTGTCGCTCGCTTACCGGGTGCAACCTGGGATTGTCTCGAATGTTTCACGATGTTGCTCCTGCAGCAAATCAGCAGCGAGATCTCGCCGGGAGGTTGTAACCCGAGACACGTGCATACTCGAGGGAAACGTTAAGGAGAAAGGTCATAACGTCGCGCAACTGGTTTCTCGATGATCGCCGTTGAGCATCAAAATAGCAATATATCATATTGCTAACGGATTAGCAATATCATCACCCCTGCGTCGGCCTCATCGACCGCCTTGAGCCCAGAGCAGAGGCCCAGTGCATATCTGAAGATTTCTGCGACGACCTAGCCTAGCCCGCACCGCGCCATCCCAAGATGACACAGACTGCTTTCCAATCGGGTTGAAGTTCCCGCTCTTCTCAGCCACTCGGTAGGTGGCCGAGTGCTCTGAGTATCGTCATGTTGTCCCAAGTCACCCACCACTCTGCTATCTTTCCGCCTTCGATGCGGAACACTGCCCCGAAATCAAATTGCGCCTTGCGACCCGAAGGTGGAAATGGGCCCATTGGTTCCCGCTGCGTGCCCTCATACGTGGTCCACGTAGAGCTGCGTGGTACGCGTCGAGGCATGGTTCGCCATTGCCGCGGCCCTTTCGAGCGTGCCGCCGTTCTTGAGATAGGCCGTGATCCCTGTCGCCCGGAAACTGTGGTTGCCAAGCTTGGTCGCGATGCCGGCCGCGGCCGCGCGGCGACCGATCATCGCATAGGCGTTCGCTTGCGGCAGGACCGTGCGGGTGAGCTTGCCGGTGCCACGGCCGATCGTGCGGAACAACGGCCCCTTGGGATCGCCGCGAAGTCGGGCGCCGTCGAGATAGCCTGTCAGATATTCCTCTAGGTTGTGGTGACACGGCATGGCGTGCCGCTTGCCGCCCTTCTCGCGCAGCCGCACCCATAGCCGGCGGTTCTGCGTGAAGACATCTTCGACCGTCATGCCGAGCGCTGCGCCGATCCGGGCGAACGAATAAACCATGAGCCCGATCAGCGCGCGGTCGCGGAGACCGACGACCCTCGCGGTGTCGATGCTGTCGAGCAGCGCGCGCTTCCGAAGGATCGAGCACCGGCGTTTGTCCCGACGTGACGACGTGCCGGGGCCCACGCACCGACGCCGCCGGATTGACCGGTACCACCTGGCCGGTGACGAGCCAATCGAACAAATGACGGACCGCGGCAAGCCGTTGCTTGACGCTCGGCGCCGCGAGCTCGCGTGTGCAGGCCTCGATCCAGGTGGCGACATGGACCGGCTGGACGGCGGCGATCGACGGCACGCCAACGCTTGTGCACCAGGCCAAGAATTCGTCCGCGGCGCGGGCATAGGCGCGTCGCGTGTGCGGGTTGCGGATGTTGGCCGCGAAGAACTCGAGGAAGCGCATTGAGGCGCGCTCACCCTCGGCGGCGATAAGCGCCGGGAGCGCGGGCGAGCCGATCGGGACGAGCTGGTTCATTTAGACACGACTTCCTCCTTTACTATTGACCGCGCTTCGTGCCCGCGTTTCTCTCTCCATTCGCCATAAGCATCCTTAAGAATCTGAAGATAGTCGTTGTAATATATGTCGAGTTCGGCGGACGATAACTTGCGGCCTCCGGCAGTTGCGTAGTCAAAACGTTTCAATAGGAGTCGAAGATCGTCTCGGTACTTGATGTAAAGCACCCATAGCCACCGGCTATCGAAAAACGCTTCCCAGGTGGCTAGGACGGTCACGAGAGCACTGGTTACCAGGGCCGCGGCAGACAACGAAGGGTGGTCTCCTCCTATGATGGACTTAAAACCGATGAGGATCGTGGTTGCTCCTCCGAGTAACGCGCCTGCAACCCTGTGACCTAAACCCCAAAGGCGATCCCAACGGCCGTACGATCCGAAGTCCTCTACTTGCTCCATAATTTCGGAGCGGACAAAAGCGATACGCTCGGGTGAGGCGTCCTCGTCTCTACGGCTTGCTTCTACCGTTACGGACATATCCCTTTCTCCTCCCCTCGCGCGCGCCCGCGCAAACTAGTATCCGATAAAGGGCATTATCAGATATAGGCGGGCAGGAATAGGCAGACCACAAAGTAAGATCCCGGCCGCAAGCGCCCGCACCGACCTGTTACACTTCGGACCTCACAGGGGTGCTGTACCACCCTTTTTTAGTAGCTTCGCTGCGACGCGGAATAGGTCGGGCATATCGATTCGCTCGTCTTTGCGCCGGAACATGACGCCTATTCGCCTGAGCGCTTCGAAAAGCTGTTGCTCCCCCCGGCCGCCTTCCGCGGGGAAAGGCGGCAGATAGCTGTTCTCGACGGCGTCTTTGGTCAGAAGCTCAATCGTCCGGGCACGTCGCCATACCGAATATACCTCTGCCTCGTCCTGCGGTAGGAGAAGTCCAGCGAGCGGCGCAAGCACGCCCTTGATCCATGGAAACTCAAGATGAAGCTGATCCACACGGGTTTTCGATGCTTCCCGCAGGCCGTGACGGATTCCGTCGGGTGTGATCACACGGTCTGCGGGCGGAGCACCACGCTTAGCCGCGGCGATCACAAGACCCAAAAAACTTCGCGGTGTTACCTCGTCGAAAGCATCTCCTAGATGCTTAAGTGGCCAATCATAGGTTTTACCCTTCTTGTAACCGTAAGGGCCATCGGCCATGAAAGGGCCCGCGAGAACTTCCATTACACGAGCCTGATAATCTGAATTGTGTGCAAGCGCCCACCGTCGGGAGAGAATGGTATTTCGATCAGCTCTAGCAATATTCAGCGAAGCGAGCAGCTTGGAAAAGGACGCGGCTGCCTCTCTCTGCGGCGTCAGCGCTAATCTGGCGTAAAGGAGCCCGTAAAGATCGGCACCCGTCCAGGCAAGCCGGACGGCTCCCGTACGCAACTTCGGAAGCTCTACGAACCGAAGGGCGTCGTCGTCGATTTGATCTGGTCGAAGAAAAAGCTTGAGCTTAATGGCGTGATAAGCCCGCATGGCCCACACGACCTCGAGGAGTGCCTCGGTCACCAACCTTCGTCGCGGCCAGTTCGTCGCGACCGTGTCCAGAGCATCGTACACAACGAGGAGCGTTGTGTCGGTCCTGCGAAGGCGCCGTTCGTGCCTCGTTATCTCCTCCTCGCGCGCTTCCCAATCGCCAGCGACTGACATCCACTCGGAGAGCCTTTTTTGTACATCCTCCGCACGCGCGGCAGCGCGGAGGATGGTCGCCCACCAGAACGCCTTGGCTTTCTCGATGCTGGCGTCTGGCGAGAGCAGCCCGTTCAGCGCTTCGACGCTGACACCTTCTGGCCCGCCGACGCCTCCGGTGAAACCGAAGCCCACTATTATGTCGCGGAGGCCAAGGCGCGGGTATGCCACGGCTGCGGCCTCCCGCGTTGCCGTCTGGCCAAGAACCCCGGACCAGAAACTCTTGCCGGCGCCGCGCGACCCAACAACGATCGGGATACCCGGATCGAGTGCAGAAGCATGTGTCTCTGGAGCGTAGATATCCTCCAGCTTCGGCGCATAATCGCCGACGGCATCGTTCGACAAATCCGCTGGAATGGCGGCGATGCCAACGCGGACCGCAGAATAGTCCCTCGATTGGAGCGTCAAGTCCGGTTCTCGCTCAGTCCCTCGAAGGCCTCGCTCATTCGATCAAGAAACCCTCCATACGAGGATTGATACACCTGCTCCGATAAGAGATCGCGCCGCGCCGAGGGTTGGAATAGCCGGAACCGATCGTCCTCCAAAATGGCCACTGCGCCCCGCGGACTTAAAGTTTCATCGAGTGTAAGTTCCTCGTCCTTCACGTCGTCATCCCAAGGTACATCGCGGAACGGTTCCGCTGGCAAGGGGACTCCCGCGAGTGCCTCTACCCCGCGAAGACCCGGCGACATCAGCGTAAATAACGTTTGGCACTTCTCGTTAAAAGCCGTGTGCGATTCGGCGATAGCTGGCGCCCTGCCTTGAATCATCGTGATCCGATCTACCCATTCCGGAACCGGCCCCTCGGGCGGCACGAAGTGAGCGAGATGGGCAAATAGAGCCGCATACCCCTGAAACGTCTGTGGCTCGTCAAGCCCGAAAAGAAACACCTCGGCTCCCAGCCCCAAGACCGCCGCCGCTGTCGTCTCATGAAGGCCTGCCCGTGAGTCGATCAAAACTGCATCATAGCGCTTCGAATCAGAAAATCGACTAACGAGGGAACGAACTTCGTCAAGGATTGTGGCAACCGTACCATCCTCCCGAATATGTTCAGCATAGGCCCGGGCAATCTTCGATAATACTTCGCCCGGGTTTTTGAGCGAGCGGCGTCCGAAGGCTGGGATCACGTCAATTCGCCCTCGACGATCTGCCACCTCAGAGGGGCCAACAAGATCGGCTAGGAATGTATCGTCCAGGGGAGAAAGCCCGGACTCAACAAGTGCGTCGATCAACCCGAATTCGGGAACTGTGTCCTGATCAAGCAACATCGCCCCAAGTCCAGGAGCTTCCATATCAAGATCGATTGCGAGGACACGTTGTCCCCGCGCGGCGAGGTGTGCCGCAGCTACGGCAAGCGCGGTGGATCGCCCGACGCCGCCCTTGAGGCTCGCGAAGACAAATCGAGGTGGCGGCAGTGCGGCTGGCGAGGGAGGACGAAGCCAGTCGGCGCCGACGAGCCGGCGATCCAAGAGCCGTAGAACATCGCTCCCTATCCTAATGGTTTGCACCGATGGATCCTTGAGGATGCTAGCAACGCCAAAGTCATCCACCCCCGCAACGATGCGGTCTGAGCGCGCATAAGCTCCAAGCGCCGCGCGCAGGTGGGCCGAGAGTCTCTCGATGGTGGCATCGTCAAGGTGTTTGTCGGCGAAAAAGGCAAGCCGGCCCATCGTATCTCGCAGCGTAACACCGGTGCGAAGGGCCTGGGGCCCAAGTTGCTCCGAAACTACGCGAGCGAGAGCCGGCAGGCTGTCGTCAAAGCGAATGGTCACGGTTCCCATCCTCAAGTGCCAATCGAGCCCACGGCTTGTCGCGCCTGCTCGGCCCAAGCTTTTACCCATCGCCCCTCGATATCCCGCCCGTGCGAATACCGCATCCGAGTGGACCAGTTATTCAAGAAGCGGTCATCCTGGATAAGACGTACAAGTGTTGAACCCCGGCGCCTGCTCAGTGCATCGCGTAGCATTGAGCGCAGCTCGGGGAAATGAGCAAAAAATGGATCGTCGGCAGTTCTTCGGTCAGCCACCGGTCTCATACCGAGCTCCAGCATCATGGCCTTGATTGCGCATTCCGCAGCTATGCCATAAAGATAGCCGGCCACATCCCGGCGCTTACGGCCCTTCGCCAGGCTGTCTCCGGCCTCGAGATGTCGGCGTGCTGCGGCACTCATGTCTGTTGCGAAGGCCATAATCTCTCTCGTCGTAACGGGCCGTACGCATCCGCGTCATCGGAACATGTTGTCTACAGGGTATCGCGAACGCATGAGGACGCCAATGCGCTGAGCGGACCACTTATGCGCCGACTTTGGCTTATGGCGTTGGTTGCGATAATAGAAATAATACCTTGCTAAGTTGACCACGGATTTGAATTGCCTTGTTCAAATACCTCCGGGGGAGGCCAGCATCCCTGGCATGGCGCGCTGCAGCGCGCGAAGGCGAACACGGCCGAGGAACCGCCCGTTGACGGGGCGGGAGATTGTGCTAACGGGCCACCCCTTGCACGAAAGCCGCCGGCGTGACGATCGGGATTTGGCGGAACGGGTTGAGCGCCAGCAGATCGCCGTCGCCGGAGACGATCGGGTCCGCATGGCCGTTGACCGC
Source organism: Allostellaceae bacterium (assembly GCA_035272665.1). GTDB lineage: Bacteria > Pseudomonadota > Alphaproteobacteria > ATCC43930 > CGMCC-115725 > AP-15. The sequence continues at coordinate 2,722 of DATEQL010000688.1, read as the reverse complement.
CAACTCGAGAAATTTGTCGTCGGTCGGATCGCGGCAGGCGGCGATCCGTTCGGTGATTGTGACCAACTCGGCCGCGGCCATCAGCTTCTTCAACCAGGCCTGCGTGTCGCGATCGATCAGCGAGGCAAAGTATGGGCGCGCAACGACCTCGAATAACTGTTCTTCGGTCGCGAGAGATTTGAGCAGGCCGCCGCGCCGCTCGACCACCAGGCCGCCATTCCCGGCATGGATTTTTGTTTGAGCGCGGCGCTGACGAGAACGTTGGTATCGAGAACGATCCTCATCCAGCCCGCGGCTCGACTTCCTTCTGTGCTTGCTTGATCAACCGGTCGATGTCGTCATCGCTGAGGCCGGCGCGATGACGCGCGCCCGAGACGCGCGCCGCCCGGGGATCAACTCGTCAGGCTCGATTGTGATCGTGACGGGATCATCCGGGTCGAGGCCGCGGCGCGCCAGCTCGGCGCCGACCTGTAACCGCAATATAGAGATGACACCCCTGTGCAAAGTAGAGGTGACACTCCCCCGGGTTTTGGGGTCCCGGTAGGTGCCCGGGGTGGCGGGTGTCAGGCAATCAAATGCGGCGCTCAGCCTCACTGCAAGGATGCAGTCCAAGGCCATGCCAATTCGTATCGCGCCGTTACGCTCGTAGAAGGCCGCCGCTCGTACGGATCCGATGAGATCGTCAGCCGCCGGGCACCCCGCCGCGCTGGTCGTGTCCGTCGCAACAGGGGTGTCATCTCTGCTTTGCGCGCCGGGTGACATTTCTACCTTGCGCAGACGAGACCTAATCCCCTTGGCGCCCCGCGCGCGTGTAGCACATTCCTGCACAATCCCCTCCGTGAGGTCGCCGCGTTCGCGCGGCTGATCGTCATTGCCGCGATTGTGTCCGCGTGACCGCGGGCACCGGGACGGATATGCTTTGCTCGAGCCGCGCCCTGCGTGCGGGATGCGACAGGAGGCACTAACGGGAGGATGCGACATGACCAGAGGCTTGCGCGACAAGACCGGGGCGTTGCCGCGCCGCGCGGTGATGCGCGGGGTGGCCGCGGGGCCGCTAGCAGCGCTGCTGGCAGCTGCAGGCGACGCGCGGGCGGCGGAGGGCGGGCCGTTCCCGGAGCACCCGCGCTGGAAATTCGTCTTTGTCAATCACGTGACGTCGAACCCGTTCTTCGTCCCGTGCCAGTACGGCATTCAGGATGCCTGCGCGCTGCTCGGCGTCGACTATCAGTGGACGGGGTCGGAGACCTCCGATGTCGCGCAGATGGTCAACGCGTTCAACGCGGCGATTGCCGGCAAGGCCGACGCGATTGCCGTTTGCCTCGTCGATCCGAGAGGCTTCGACCGCCCAGTAGAGAACGCGCTCGCCGCGGGCATACCGGTGTTCAGCTACAACGCCGATTCGCACACCAACAAGCGCCTCGCCTATATCGGCCAGGACCTGTTCCTGTCCGGCCAGATGATGGGCGAGCGCATCGTCAAGCTCGTCGGCTCCGGCAAGGTCGCGATTTTTATCGCGACGCCGGGCCAGCTGAACCTGCAGCCGCGCGTCGACGGTGCAATGGATTCGATCAAGAAATCGGGCGCCAGTATCCAGGCGACGATGATCGCGACCGATCCAGCCGCCAATGCGGGCCTCTCAAAAATCCAGGCCTATTACATCGGCAACCAGGACGTCAAAGGCATGTTCGGCGTCAGCGGCGGCGACACGATGAACTGCGGGATCATCAGTCGACAGCACGACCTGCCGGCGAAGGGCGTGCACGCCGGTGGCTATGATCTGCTGCCGAAATCGCTCGAAGCGGTGCGCGACGGTTTCCTCGATTTCGCGATCGATCAGCAGCCCTATCTGCAAGGCTTCTACACAGTCATGGAGATGTTCGTGTGGAAGGTATCGGGCGGGTTGGTCGGGCCGGCCGACATCAACACCGGCCTCAAATTCGTCACGAAGGACGCGGTCGGGCCGTACCTCGATACCAAGACCCGCTATGAAGGCAGCGCGAAGGAACCCCAGATCGTGCCGCATACCGGCGCAATCGGCGGCTGACGTGCCCGCGGCCGTGCCACGAGACGCAGACAGGTCTGGGGGCGCGACCGATGCAGGCGGGCGTCGTGGACTCGTAAGGCGGGCCTATGGCTTCTTGCTGCGGCCGGAGGCGAGCGTCATCGTCGTAACGGTGGCGCTCGTCGTTTATTTCGAGATCGCAAACCAGAATTTTCTGACCAACGCGAACGTGCAGACGGTGTCGCAGTTCGTCGCTGCACCCGTGATCATCGCCTGCGGTGAAATCATGCTGCTGATCTGCCGCGAGATCGATCTGTCCGTCGGTCAGGTTTTCGCGCTGGCGCCGTTTCTGATGCAAAACGTGCACGATTTCGGCGTCCCGGTGCCATTGGCGATCCTCGCAGCGCTTGCCGCCTGCGCGCTGATCGGCCTGATCATCGGCCTGATCACGATCGGGCTCAGCGTGCCGTCGTTCATCACGACGCTTGGCATGCTGTTCCTGATCACCGGCCTGACCTTGACGATCTCGCGCGGCTATCCGGCGAACACGGCGGGCGGTCCGCTGCTGACCGGGATCATGGGTGTGTGGGCGTATTCCGAAATCGTCTGGGCTTTGGTCATTGTCGCGATCATGCATGTCGTGCTGCGCCACACGCGCTGGGGCCTGCACACGACTGCGATTGGCGGCAACATCATCGCGGCTGCCGAGGCCGGCATCGC
>DATEQL010000687.1:0-3814 GCA_035272665.1 Allostellaceae bacterium | reverse complement strand
CAGGAAGACCGAGAGCAACGAGCGCCCGCCGACCAGCATGCCGATCTCACCCGCGCTCATGCCGAGCGAGAGGCCGTATAACGGAATCAGGAACGTATAAAATTCGGTGTAGCCCATCGCGAACAGGCCGGTGATGTAGATTAAGGCCGGCAGGCGGGATGGGCGTGGCGTCATGTCGGCGGGATCGATGCCCAGATCCTATGGGGGCTCGGGCGCGATCGGATACCAGTCTTCCCGAGAGATTTCGTCGAGCGACCAGGGGCAAGTCGAGGGCAGCTGTTCGGCGGCCTCTGGCTCGCCATGCCTGCGCAGCCCGACAGCAGCCCGTTTCCGCCCCTCCGCGTAAAGGTTTTCGAGATTCGCCTCCGCATCACGACGAAGCCTCGCCGACAGCTTGTCGGAGAGTGTCTCGCGCGCGTCGTCGATTGTCTCCATCCAGTCGAAGCGAGGCTGCTCGGCCACCGAATGGGCGAGTTTGAGAAAGTGTGCGATGATGCGCCGGATCCGACTGCGTACGGCGTCGCGCTCGCTCTTGCCCAAGTCTTCGATCTCCTCGACGACGTGCTCGCGGTCGAAGCGATTGTCCGACACGGGCATGGACCGCAGCACTTCGGCCTGGTGCTGCGTCCAGGCATAAAAATCGTCCTCCCAGCGCGGTCCGGCAGGCATCGTCATCGCCTTATCGTAAGCGGATCTCGTGGCGTGGGCGACCCCAATCGGCGGCGGCCGCTGCAGCGCGCTCGACATCCTCCTCGAGCATCAGCCCCTGCTCGACAAGCTGCCGCGCCGCCGCGGTGATCGCCCTGACATAAGCTTCGGCGTCCGGGTAGCGCTCGAGGATCGATCGTCGCGGATCGCCTGTTGCGCGCCGCTCTTCGGGGGTCTCGGGGAGCGGAATGTAGCTGCCCGAGAATTCGTGCATCGCGCCGTGACCAAAGCCGCGCGCCCGCAGGTTCCAGCCGCAATAGGTGCCGAGCGGTGCGGCCACCATCGGCGCCCTGACGCCGGCCCTGTCGTTGCCGTCCTCGTCGACCGCCGGCACCAGGATCGTGTAATCGCTGCCCGGCACGATCTCCGGGGGCTCCCTCAAGATCCCACGTTCCGCCTCCGGTCCGAAATCCAACAGCGGCAGCGCACTCGGTGCGCGCGGCGTCGCCACGCCCGGGATCGCCGGGAACTGCCGCCGCCATTCCTCGACCGCGACCAGTGTGCCGTCAGCGCGGCGCGGGATCCGGCTCTCGGGTGGTGCGACCCCCGTCGTCGCCCAGCGATCCATCGCGTCGATCATGGCGCGGAAGAGCATCGAGGTGGCGACGCTGTTGCGGTAATTCTGGCAGACCCCACGCTCCGGCGGTTTCGGCAGCGGATCGGCGAAATGCTGCGAGCTCGCCCACATGTAGATCCGCACGCCGGCGGGTTGCGGCAGATCGTCGCCGCGCGTGTCGGTGTGGGCGAGCGACCCGCGGCGTTGCCAATATTCCGTCGCGGTCTGCGTGTGGATGACCAGAGGATCCGTCTCTGGCCGCTTCAATATCGCATCGCGCCGTCCGGTCAGGTGATCGGTCGTCTCGGCATAGGAGAACGGGAAGCTGTCGGCCGGGTTTAAGTGGTCCTCATATTGCTGCCCACCCGACACGTCCGCATTGGCAAAGCGGTGGTTGAGCCACATCCGCCCGGCTCCCGCCACATGCGGCAGGATGCCGTCGAACACCTTACGCCCGCCGGCGTCGGCGTTGAACCCGCGGTAGACGAAATCGCGCAGGCACCGCCCGGTCTGCGAACGGCCCCAGGCGTAAGCCTTTTCGATCGATCCGCCTTGTTCGCGCAGCGGGTTTACGCGACCGGCAGCATCTTCCGCCGCATACCGCAGAAAGCTGACAAAATCCCGCACGGCAGCGTGCCCCAACCCAAGTACCAGCGGGTCGCGCCCGGTATAGACCAGCTCGTAGATCCAGCCCGGCTCAAACCCGCCGGGGATGTGGATATGGCTGTCGGATGCGATCACGGCTTGCACGGCCCCCTGGTTGTCGAGGCCGGCGCCGCCCTCGACCCGAGCAAAACACCAGTCGCCGGACGGGACCGGTATCCGCTCGTCGTAGGGATATTGCCGGCGGGTCAGACGCGCCTCGCGAGGGTCGAGCGACACCCTCGAGTAGCTGCGCACCGAGACGCGGCCGCTCAGTGGGAACGTCGTGATGCCGGGGCGATCGGCGATGTATTCGACCCGGACGAGCTCGGTCAGGGGTCCCCCGCGTTCGCGTCCGACCGGCAGGTCGAGCAGCAGCCGGCCGTTCCCGGGCAGGAGATCGCCTTGCCAGGCGAACCAAACCACAGTGTAGCCGCGGCGCATCAGAAAGCCGTTCCCGGCGTGCGCCAGGGTGCGAGGGTCGTTCGAGGCCGGCGCGTCGTTGAAGAATTGCAGCATCCGCTTGTTGCCGCGGTTGCCGTAGTCGAAAAAGATGCGCCGATTGCCGCGCGCCGGATCGACCGGCTTCAGGATCGAGAAATCGCCGGTGAAATGGACGAGGCCCTCGGCGTCAGTCGGCGCCTTGTCGAGATCAGTGATGCCGCGCTGCGCCGGAGCGCTGGGGTCGACGGCGAAATGCGCGCGCCCGACGAGCCGCTCATAAGCCCCGACCGCACCGAATTCGTGGCCTTCCGCGAACGAAAGGCGCTCGGCAATCGATAACTCCACGCGGTTGGTCATGAAACTCGCCTTCGAAAACAGCGCGGCCCGCTCCTTCAATACATACCACCGAAACGGCCCACCAGGGTGTCGTCACTACAATCACAATTTGAATCGGTTATTGCACGTTGCTACACCTGCAGCAAATCTGCAGCAAAGACTCTTCTCTTGGTTGAAATTCTGGCGCGGGCGTTCCGCCCGGCAGATCGACTCTAACCGGCCCTTCCTCAAATGGACCCCGCTGTTTTCGCTGTTTTTACAGGAAATTATCAGCGACGGAGCGCTCCTTCGTCGCAGGAATCCTCGACCTGCGCCGGCCTAGCGAACGAACGAACAGCGGGATAACACCCCCTGCCGGGCGGCGTGTCTTCATTGCGGCAACAAACCGACCGCGAACGTTGCTAAATTAGCATATATATGAAAATCCGTCAATCAATAAATGACAGAATCGTCAGCGCCAGCGCCTGGGCACGCGGGACCATCGTGTCGATGCGGCACCACTCGTCGTCGCGGTGGGCGTTGCCGCCGACCGGACCCGTCCCGCACAGGGTCGGGGTGCCGAGTGCGGCCGTAAACCCGCTGTCGGCCGAGCCGCCGGTCGCCTCGCCCGAGACCCGGAAGCCGAGATCCGCCGCCGAGCGGTCGTAGAGTTCGAGGAGCTTGCGGCTCGCCTCGTCCTGTTCGAGCGGCAGGAACTTGCCCTCGGAGAGGATTCGGCTCTCGCTGCCCGGCAGTTCGCAGCAGCGGCAGATCTCGCGCACCTCGCCGAGGATCTTCTCCATGATGTTGAGGGTGGGGAACCGGACATCGATGGCGGCTGACGCGCGCGCAGCGACGGTGTTGACCGCGGTCCCGCCTCGGGCGAGCCCCACATTTACGGTCGTCCCGAGGTCGTAATCGGTGAGCCGGTGCAGGCGCTGGATCTTGCGGGCGAGCGCCTCGATGGCGCTGACCCCTTGCGCGTGCGCCGCACCCGAGTGAGCGGCGCGCCCGGTCACCTCCAACTCTATAAACGCGGCTCCCTTGCGCCGCGAGACGAGATTGCCGCTCGGCCGCCCGGGCTCGGAATTGAACACCGCGCGCGCGTTCTTTGCCTCGGCCTCGATGGTCGGGCGCGAGGACGGGGAG
>DATEQL010000686.1:0-5674 GCA_035272665.1 Allostellaceae bacterium | reverse complement strand
CCTTTGCCGACGCGCTCAGCATCACGGCAGCGAACGTGAAGCACCCAAAATTTTCGGGCGAGGCAGAGCGCCGCATCGTCACGCTGTTGCAGACGGGAGAACACCAGCAATTGGAGTTCCGACAGAAGCGCACTTTGCTTGCTCGGCACCTGCCTATCGGCCTCACCATAGAAGAAGGTGATACGAAACGTCTACCTATCACACGCATATTCGTAGGACCGGGGCCTGCACAGAAAGTGTCAAAGATCAGCGTCGGCGACTTGCTTTTGAAATTTGGCTATCAAAATATTGCCGTTGAACTAAGCGACATACCTTACCGGCTACCGTAAATGGAGGCCACAACTCAGCGAATGATCTGCGACTTTCCATATAGTGAGCACGCGCAAACTATCTGAGGGTAGATCAGCACATTTCTGACCACGCTTTGCGATGGGCGATATGCCCGCCCCCTCGCTTATCGTGGTGGCGCCTCCGTGGCTTCGCGTCTGGGTTTTCCCGGTCGGGTTTGCGTGTCGCGAGCGGACGACCCGGCACCAAGTTGGCACCGGGCCGCATCACCGGGCGCGGTCATCGGCGTCCCCGCCTGTACCGCGCAGGTAACCTACCGCCTCATCATTGGGCCTTAAATATCCCGGGGGTTTGGGGGCAGAGCCCCCATGCTTTCGGCCGGTTCGAGGCGGTCGATCAGGTCAAGGAAGTGGTCCACGAACTCTGGGTCGTAGAGGTGTGGTTCGTTGCGAGCGAACGCGATGACGCGGCGATAGCATTCGGCGGCCTGGTGGTGGTCGCCTTTGGCCTGGTAGAGCCGGCCAAGACACTCGTAGCCGTCATGCACGCTGGGGAAGCGAGCCAGCACCTCGTGGGCGGCCTGCTCAGCCGCGTCGAATTTTCTGGCCTCGATGAGGGCGAGCACGGCATTGGCGGCAGCGTCCAGCTGTTCGTTGCAATCTTCGCATAAGTGCGGATCATGTTGCGTTGCGGCCAATGCCGCGGTGGCGGCCGCATGGGCGGCGGCGAGCTTCTCGCGGGCAGTCGCCCCATCATTGGCCAGGCAGCAGCGCTTGTATTTCTTGCCGCTGCCGCAGGGGCAGAGATCATTCCGTCCGATTTTGGCCATTTCGCCAACGTCAGTTCAAAGGATGGTCTCCTTGTACCAAGCCGTGCTGGCCGACGCCAGATTCCATGAGCAACTGCTCGTCTTCGACCGCGACCTGTCCGCCGCCGCCCGGGCGGCAGGCTGCGGCCAATGCGGCGGCGCACTGCATTCGGCGCAGTTTCCGCGCAAGCCACGCGGCGGTCCGCCCGGGTTGAGCCAAGCGTATGGCCAGCGGTTCAGTTTCTGTTGTGCGGCGGACGGCTGCCGCAAGCGGACGACGCCGCCATCGCTGCGCTTTCTCGGGCGCAAGGTCTACCTCGCCACGGTGGTGACGTTGATCTCGGCGATGCTGCTCGGGACCACGCCGGCACGCCTGGCGCGTCTTTCGGCCGTGCCGGGGATCGATCGGCGCACCCTCGCGCGCTGGCGCACCTGGTGGCGTTCGACCTTTGCCGACGGACCCTTCGCGGCGGTTGCCAAGGCCGCCCTGGTTCCGCCGCTCGACATTGCCGGTCTGCCGGCCTCGCTGCTCGACCGCTTTGCCGGTGGCATCGACCAGAAGCTCATCGCCTTGCTGCGGTTCCTGGGTCCGCTGACCGGCGGCGCATCGGCGATGCGCGCTTTCTGACGGGGGCCGCCAACCCGCAGAGGATGCGCGTCGCCGGCCCTCAGCGAGGGCGCTTACCGTCGGCTCGTTTATTTTTCGGAGGGCGGACGTGGCGGAGCGAGGCGGATCGCGGGTGCATGAGCGCTGGGCACAGCTGCGTTTCTCGGTGATCGGTCAGCTGCTCGCCTCGCCGCCGGCCAAAGGCGCGCTGCGCGCGGCACTGGAGCAACTGGCGGCGCGCGAATGGCGGCACCCGAGCACCGGCGTGCCGGTCCGCTTCGGCGTCTCCACGTTGGAACGATGGTACTATCGATCACGGAACGAACGCCATGATCCGGTCAGCGTGCTGCGGCGCAAGCGGCGTCAGGACGCCGGCGAGCAGGTCTCGATGACCATGCCGCTGCGCCAGGCCCTGCTGGCGCAGTATGACGCCCACAAAAGCTGGAGTGCTCAGCTACATCACGACAATCTGGTCGCCTTGGCCGAGACCCGGTCCGAGTTGCGCCCGGCGCCGTCCTACGCGACGGTGCGGCGGTTCCTGGCCGCGCATGGCCTGACCAAACGTCGCCCGTTGACGACCCGCCAGACTGAAGGCGCACTGGCCGCCGTGGCCCGGCTCGAGGCGCGCGAAGTGCGCGGCTACGAGTCCGAGTATGTGAATGGCACTTGGCACTGGGATTGTCATAATGGCTCCAGAAAGGTTCTGACCCCGCGCGGCGAATGGCGAACACCGATCCTGTTCGGCGTGCTCGACGACCGCTCGCGGCTGGCCTGTCATCTGCAGTGGTATCTTTCCGAATCGGCAGAGAACATCGCACACGGTTTGTCGCAGGCGATGCAGAAGCGCGGCCTGCCGCGCGCCGCCATGAGCGACAACGGCGCCGCAATGACGGCGACAGAGATCACCGAAGGCCTCGCCAGGCTCGGCATCGTTCATCAAACCACCCTGCCGTACAGCCCCTATATGAACGGCAAACAGGAGGTCCTCTGGGGATCGGTCGAGGGCCGGCTGATGGCCATGCTCGAGGGCGTCGACGATCTCACCCTGGCCCGCCTCAACGCGGCGACGCAGGCTTGGGTAGAGCAGGACTATAACCGCAAGCGACACAGCGAGATCGACGACACCCCGCTCGCACGTTTCCTCGCCGGCCCGGCCGTGACGCGACCCTGCCCGGATGCCGCGGCGCTGCGGCTGGCCTTCACCCGCACCGAGCGGCGCACCCTGCGCAAGAGCGATGGCACCGCCGTCATCGAAGGCCGCCGCTTCGAAGTCCCCAACCGCTATCGGCATCTCTCCTCGCTGGAGGTCCGCTTCGCCGCCTGGGATCTGACACAGGTCCACCTCGTCGATCCGCACACCGGCATGGTGCTTTGCCGATTGTTTCCACAGGACAAGGCTGCCAACGCCTCCGGCCTGCGCCGCAGCTTGCAGCCGGTCACGGCCGAGCCTGTCACGCCGCCACCACCGCCGGCGCGTGGCATCGGACCGCTGCTGGCGAGAATGATCGACCGCCAGGCCGCGACCGGACTGCCGCCGGCTTACCTCCCCAAGGACGAAGGAGACGATGCGTGAATACCAAGATGCTGGCGTTGTACGGCCTCAAATGGAACCCGTTCGCCCCCAACGTGCCAACCGAGGCGTTGCATGTCACCACGCGCCTGGAATCGTTCTGCTGGCGGGTGCAGCAACTCGCCGGCGAAGGCGGCTTCGCCCTGGTCACCGGCGCATCCGGCTGCGGCAAGTCCGCCACCTTGCGCATCCTGTCCGCATCACTGGCGACACAGCGCGACGTGACGGTCGGCGTGATCAGTCGGCCGCAGGCCAACATCGCTGACTTCTATCGCGAGATGGGCGAACTCTTCGGCGTCGAGCTGCGCCCGCATAACCGCTACGGCGGGGCCAAGATCCTGCGCCAGCGCTGGCAGGCGCACATCCAAAGCACTCTGAGCAGGCCGGTTCTGGTGGTCGATGAGGCACAAGAGATGCAGTCCGCCGTGCTCGCCGAACTGCGGCTGCTGGCTTCCGCCGATCTCGACTCCCACATCCTGCTGACCATCGTGCTGGCGGGCGATGGACGGCTGGCCGAACGTCTGCGCGCCGATGAGTTCCTGCCCCTTGCCAGCCGCATGCGGGTGCGCCTGCCGATCGAACGCGCACCGCCGCAGGACCTGCAGGACTGCCTGCGCCATGCTCTGCAGCAGGCCGGCGCGCCCACCCTGATGACCCCGGAGGTGATCGCGACCATCTGCGATCACGCCCAGGGCAATCTGCGGGCGCTGATGATCATGGCGAGCGAGTTGCTAGAGACCGCCGCACAGCGGGAGGCCCGTCAAATCGACGAGGCACTGTTCTTCGAGACCTGCGGCATGCCCACGGCGAACGAGACCAAGGCGGCGATCCGGCGCCGGCGATGACCCAGCTTCCGGTCCAGCCGGCCTGGCGTCTCGCCGATTGCCCCGAGCAGCAGCGCTGGCTCGTCGATGGGCTATGGTCGGAGGAAGCCGTCGGGATCATCGGCGGCGAGCCCAAGTGCTGCAAATCCTTCCTCGCCCTCGATCTGGCGGTCGCCGTCGCCGCCGGCATCCCCTGCCTGCGCCGCTTCGCGGTGAGCCGCCCCGGCCGCGTCCTGCTCTATCCCGCCGAAGACGCGCTGCACATCGTCCGTCGCCGCCTCGAAGGCATTTGTGCCGCCGCCGGCGTTGCTCTCGCCGAGCTCGACGTTCAGGTGATCACCGCCCCCAGCCTGCGCCTCGATCTCGACGCCGACCGTGCCCGCCTCGACGAGACCGTCGCCCGGCTGAAGCCGCGGCTGCTCGTCCTCGATCCGTTCGTCCGCCTGCATCGCATCGATGAGAATGTCAGCGGCGATGTCGCGCCTTTGCTCGCCTTCCTGCGTGAACTGCAGCGCCGCCATGCCGTCGCCGTCGCGGTCGTCCACCATGCCAGGAAGGGAGCCAGCGCCATCCGCGCCGGCCAGGCCCTGCGCGGATCGTCCGAATTCCACGCCTGGGGTGATTCCAACCTCTACCTTCGCCGCGACAGCGACGATCGCATCGTCCTGACCGTCGAGCATCGCGCCGCCGCTGCCGGGCCCGGTGTGACGCTTGAACTCGCCCAGCGCGACAACGCCCTTGCCCTCGAACCCGTCCAGCCGGACCGCCAATCCGAGCGCCGTGTCGAACCAACTTCTGTCGATCAACGCATCACCGCAGCCCTCGCCGACGGCGTGCAACCCCGGCCGTTCACCGCACTGCGCGCGTCTTGCCGCGTCCGCACCACAACCCTCTACGAGCGCCTCGCCGCCATGACCGCGGCCGGCCTCGTCGTCAAATCCGCAGACGGATACTGCCTCGCCGCCCACTGACGCCCGCTCCTGGCAGCCGCGCTCGCCCAACACCGCGGCGAGCTTCGACAAACCGCTTCCAACAACCTTCGAAAACGCGCCGCGCTACGGCCGCTTCCCGCTTCCGCTTCCCATGCCCTCTACAGCAGACGGGAAGCGGGAGTGGGAAGCCCATCAGAAACAGTGCTCTCAGCCTCATCAGAAAGCGTGATCCTGCTCATAGCACCTTATGCGTGGTCCGCAGGTTGAGCAGCCAGTCCATAGGGGAGGAATTCGCATGGCGCAGCAACAGACGATCAAGGGCCTCGGAACCGAAATCGTGGAGGAATTTCTGACCGCAGCCAGGTTGTGCGTCGAGACCCGAAAGGGTGATGGTGGCATCCTTGGGTATCCAGCAATTCTGCTGCTGCTATCTATCACGGACGCGATTGGCCACGGTTTAGATGTGGGATCGGGGGACACGCGACTAGCGGTGCTGAAGCATCCTCCATTCAGAGAGCTGCTGGCAAGTCCGGTCAGGAGCTAAGCCCTAAGCACGTCAAAAATCTCACTCAGTGGTATCGCCATATGCTTGCCCACAGTGGACTGATCGCCCCCGGCGTGGCTTTGACGCCCAACGCAAATGGG